>CAYUZM010000124.1:0-10472 GCA_964449665.1 uncultured Solibacteraceae bacterium | reverse complement strand
AACGGCGGCTGGCCCAAGGGCCTGCTCAACCTCCGCGCCGACTACGCTTGTGCCGGCGATGGCCCCCGCTTCGCCTCCATCCAGGCCGGCTCCTACCGCGCCGAAGCCCTCGTCGAAGGCACCGCCGCCATCGAATCCTTCACACCCGAACTCGCCGCGCCCGCCATCCGCGCCCAAGCCGAAGCCCCTTTCCGCGAATCCGCCCGGGCCGTCGACCTCACCAGTGCTGACTTAATCGTCAGCGTCGGCCGAGGCATCAAGGAACAGGAAAACATCCCCATAGTCGAGGCGCTCGCCCAGGCCCTGGGAGCCGAACTCGCCGCCTCCCGCCCCATCTGCGACAGCGGCTGGCTCCCCATGGAACGTCAAGTGGGTTCGAGCGGTCAGACAGTCTCCCCAAAGGTCTACTTCGCCGTGGGAATCTCGGGAGCCATCCAGCACCTCGTCGGAATGAAGGGCGCCAAAACCATCGTCGCCATCAACAAAGACCCCAACGCCCCCATCTTCGACGTAGCCGACTACGGAATCGTAGGAGACCTTTTCGAAATCGTCCCCGCCCTAACCGAAGCCGTCAAAAGAGCAAAGCCGTAGGCTAACTTTCTCCGTATCTGCGTGAATCTGTGTCCATCTGTGGCTAATTAATTCAGAGCCTCCACCTCAATCGCCCCATTCCCCCAAACCGTGTGCCGCCCCACTCCCGTCCATCGCGCGGCTTCTAAATACGGAACAAACTCGCTCAACTCCCCCTCATAATCCACTTCCCCCACAAACCCGCCAATCGGATGCGTCTGCCCCGTCCGCGACGACCGCCGCGCCACCGGATTCCGCTCAATCTCACACCGCGTAATCGCCACAGCCGAAGCCCTCTCCGAGAACTCCCGGAAATCCAGCACCAAAGGCCCCGGCCCGTACAGCGCCCGCAACGTCGAAATCCGGTCCCGAATCCGCCCCATTAGAATCGGAAACTCCGGCTTCGCCACCAGCCGCCCATCCGACTTCATCTCCGTCGGCGTCGCAAACCGCACCCGCACCCCGCCCACATGTCCCCGCCTCGGCATCAGGCTCAACTGCACCGTTCGGTGGTCGGCCGACCGCAGCGCCGCCTTTGACCGGTTCGCGCCCAACCCGGCCTCGGCCACCCGCGCAAACGCGCCCGTGAACGCCTCAATCGCCGGATCGCGCGTATCGAACAGGTGCAGGTCAAAGTGGAATCCCTGCCTTCGCCCCACCGTACGCCCGTCGAGGTGCGCGGCGCGGAACACAAACGGACGCGGCAAATCGCCCAGCCCGCTCGGCGCGCGCCCCTCCAACTTCTCCGTCAGCTCGGCCTGCTCCTCCAGCGCCGGTTGGAAGATCCGCTCAAACAGCTCAGGCTGGCCCAACTGCGCCGCGACCTCGCGAAAGTGAATCCCAAACGCCCCGCGGACAATATTGCCCGCCTTCCCGGCACCGAAATAGATAGGCTCAACCGCCTCAAAATGAAAGCGGAAGGCGATGAGCTCAAAGTTCATTCGTCCCGCCTAAACTATCGTATTTCGACCGCATTCGGCTAGATGAATTCTTCAGTCCCCGCCCTACCCCGCGAAAAGATCACCGCGAATCAATCAGATACACGCAAACCAGCGCGGGCGCGCTCCGGGCGCATGTCACCATAAATCGGTGAAATGCATGTGCGAGCAGAGATCGGGCAACCCTTTCGCACCCAGCCCCTCTGCGTCGTATCCGGCCCATACGCCGCGTGTCCGGCCCGTACGCCGCGTGTCCAGCCCTTCGCCCCGCATCTGGTCGAAAGCGTTGGCTTGAAGCCAATTTCTTGCTATTACGAAAGGAAGCCAAGTCGCGCTGCAAATAAAAAGGTTACGCGAAATCGAACCCACCTGAAAGCCAATCCGAAGCCACCAGACCCATTGCGCCCGCCCGTTCGGTAGGCGTCCCGGCCCGTCGGCTCCGCGACCGCATACCCCACGGAGCCACCGAACCGCCAAGCCCGGCCTCAGAACCGGATCTTCGCCCCCAACTGGAACTTCCGCGAACTGCTCGAAATCGTGTCCCGAATGCGGCCGAACAGCGTGCTGTTCAGCACCGCCGTCGGCAACCCGAACTCTGGCGTGTTCGTCAGGTTCGTCACGTCGGCTCGAAGCTCCAGCTTGAAGCGCTCGGTAAGCGCCGTCCGCTTCAGCAGCGCCGCGTCCATCGAAAACCGCCCCGGACCGCGGAAGAAATTGCGCCCCGTGTTGCCGAAATCGCCCGCCGCCGGCTGGCTGAACTTGGCCCGCTCGGTCGGGTCGATGTACCACACGAGGCCTCCCTCGTCGTGAACCGTGCCGTCCTGCCGCGTACAGCCGTTGCAGTTCGCCGTCGAGTTCACGCTCTGGCCCACCGTGTTGAACCCGCTGTAGATCGTATACGGACGGCCCGAGCTGATCGTCGCAAAGCCCGTTACTTCCCATCCGCCCACCAGCCGGTTGCTCCATGAGCCGGAGTCGCGCAGGAAGCGCTTCCCTTGCCCGAACGGCAACTCGATCGTCCAGTAGCTCTGCACCACGTGCGTGCGGTCGAAGTCCGACGGCGCATAGTTCAGCTTGCGGTTGCCCGCGTCGAACGGCGTCGAACTGGCCGACTGCACATTCCCCGTCGACAGCACCGTCAGCGCCGGATCGAAGCTCCGTACGTCGAGCGACTTCGACAGCGTATAGCTTAACTGCCACGAAAGCCCGTTCGAATAGCGCCGCTCAATCTGCGTCTCCAGCGCGTGATACGTCGAAAAGTCGTTCGAGTCGATCACGTTGAAGCCGTTGGCAAACTGCGGAAACGCCTGGAAGAACGACGTGCCCAAGCCCGCCAGATCCGGCAGCGAACGTCCGCCCTGCACGCGTGTCGCCAGCGCGAACGCTACCGTGCCGGCGGCGTTGTTGTTGAGATCGGTGGCATATAACCGCCGCATCGCCTGCGAACCCGTCTCGCCCGCGTTGATACGGGAATCGGCGCCCATCAGTTGATTGATGAGCGGGCTGTTCCCGCCGCCGCGAACGGTGTTGAACGCATCCACGAATCCGTTGCGGAACACGTCCACCTGGTTCACGTTATAGGCTCCGAACAGGTTGTGCCCGCGCCGTCCGATGTAGTTCACCTCCAGCACCGTGCGGTTGAACACCTCGTGCTGAATGCTCAGCCCCCACTGGTGCGTCTGCGGCGTCTCGAAGTTGCGGTCGAGCACCGTGATGTTGTTCAACGAAAACGCCGGCGGCTGCGCGAAGCTGCTCGGTGATTGCGTGGGCGGCGCAATGGCCTGCACGTTGCGGAAGCGCGTGTTGTTCGGCTGCTGCGTCACGGCGATCGCCACGCCCGGGAGGTTCTGCAGGATCGTCGACGAGATCGCAAACGTCGCCAGTCGGTCATAAGCGATGCGGTAGTTCACGCGCACGCTCGTCCTGCCCTTGCCCGTCGGGTCCCACGCCAGGCCGATGCTCGGCCCCAGGTTGTTCAGGTCGCTGCGGAAGAACGCGCCCGGCTCCCAGCGCAGAGTGTTCGAAGGCGCCGCGCCAAAGGCCACCGCCTGATTGGGACGGCGAATCCGGTCGCCGTCCGAGGTCGGCGTCATCTTCGCTTCCCAGCGCAGGCCCAGGTCGAGCGTCAGGTTCTTGCGCAGCTTCCAGGTGTCCTGCACATAAAGGTCATACTCGTTGTACTTCGCCGTCACATCGTAGAGCTTGCTCACAAAGGCATCGCCTTCGGCCACGAACGACTTCGATGTCGAGCCGACACGTCCGAGAAGGAAGTTGATTGTGGTCTCGAGGTTTGGCCGGTCGTTGGCCTGTTGAATCGCGGCGGGCAGATTGAACGCCGCCGGATCCACCGTCGCGATCGTGCGAGAGAAGTTCGCGCTCTGGGTCGCGTTGGAACCGCCAATCGAACCGCGCGTGTCCTGGTGCCGCGCCAGCCGCAGGTTCATGCCGAACTTGAACGAGTGCGCGCCCGTGAAGTAGCCCACGTTGTCCACGATCTGCCACGTCGTGAGACGGCGCAGGTTGCCCTGCAGGTAGTCCACGGGGATCTGAACGGGCGAGCCCGACGGCGCAATCTTCGAGGTGTCCGCCGTCGGCGTCACAAAGTCGAACGCGAAGCGGTTCAGCCCGAACACGAACTCGTTGGTCAGACGCGAGCTCGGCGTGGTGCGCCAGTTGAAGGCATAGTTCTTCGGGTCGCGCTGCGTGTTCACCAGGCAGCCCGTGCCCGGAAACGCCTCCGAGCCGCCATTCGCGCGGTCGCAGGTCGTGTCCTGCCGCCCGAACGAGATGCGTGCATAAACGGTGTTCTTGTCGTTGATCACGTGATCGAACTTCATCGTCGTGTCGTACTGCTTCTCAATCTGCAACGCCGTGAAGCTGAACAGCGCCGTGTTCAACCCGTCGCCGCCGGTGAAGTTGTTCGGCAGCGGCGCCGCGTCGATCCAGCCCTTGATCGCCGGGTCGATGCCCAGCCGGTCCGGATCGTTAGCCACAATGTTGTACGTGCCGATGTTCGTCCCGGCGACCACGTTGCCGCCGGCGTCCACCGATGCGCCCGCCACGCCCGCCGGGTTGTTACGCCCGCCGATCACATAACGGAAAATGCCTTGCCGCGCCTGTTGCGTATACACCGTGCGGTTGGTCAACGACGACTCCCGCGCCCGCAGGAACTGCTGGTTGTAGAAGAAGAACGTCTTGTTCTTGATGATCGGGCCGCCCACCGACCAGCCCGGAATGTTCTGCACAAACTGCGTCTTCCTGATGTTGTTGATGTTGTTCTGCCACTCGTTCGCGTTCAACCGCGGCGTGCGGTAGAACCAGAACACGTCGCCATGAAACTCATTGGTCCCGGACTTGGTGATCATCGCCACCTGCCCGCCCGAGTTGCGGCCATACTCGGCCGTGAAGTTGCCCGTCAGCACCTTGAACTCGGCCAGCGAATCGGGGTTCGTGCGAATGGGCGAGAAGTTCGAGCCGCCCGCCGACGTCTCGTTCGAGTCGATGCCGTCAATGGTGAAGTTCCAGGCGCGGTCGCGCGCGCCGTGCACGTGCGTGCCGCCGCCGGTGTTGGCGCCGGTCACCACGCCCGGCTGGCGCAGTACCAAGTCCAGCGGGTTGCGCCCGCGCGTGCCCACGATCGGCAGGTCGCGAATCACGTCGCCCGCGAACACGTTGCCGAAATTGCCCGAGGTCGAGGTCTGCACCGTCTCATACGTGCCCGCCACTTCCACGGTCTCCGTCACCTGCCCCACTTCGAGCGTCACGTTCACCGTCATCGGCTGGCCAATGTTCAACTGGTTGCCCTTGGAGGAGAACTTCTTGAAGCCCGCCGCCTCGACGTTCAGCGTATAGCTGCCCGGCTGAAGCGCTTCAAAGACATACGATCCGGTTTCAGAGGCTTGCGTGGTGAAGGAACCGTTGGTTCCTTCGTTCACAATGCGAACCGTGGCTCCAGAAACGGCTGCTCCGGAAGCGTCTTGAACCGTTCCTACCGCCCGGGAAGTGGTGCCTTGCGGAAATGCACAGACACAGAGAAACAATACGGTGGATACAACCCTTAAACCCCAATTGACCATTTGCACATGGTAACAAAGAGGCTACAAGTGCACCAGCACCTTGAGGTGGGGTGTTATGGTTCCGGTTCCAGTACGGAACTGAGGTCGCCCAACAGTTGCCGCTCCTCGTCACTGAACCGTTCCTTGACGCTGGGACTGTCGAGCCGCGTCTGCCGTTCTTCGTCATTCAGGCCGCGAAGCTCCATCAGCTCCCGCGCCATCAGACGACGCCGCCGGACCGGCATCTCGCTCAGCTTCTGCCGCATCTCGCGGATGGCCTTCTGCCGCTCCGGAGGCAACTGCTGGAAGTTCTTCAACTGGCGGGCGAGGCGTTCGCGTTCGCCGGGCGTCAGGTGCCGGAACTCCTCGAGGCGCCGCTCGAACTGCTCCCGCCGCTCCTCGGGCAGGGCATCGAGCGCTTTGCGGCGCTCGTCGGGCGACATGCTCTGCAGACGTTCCAGTTGCATCTGGAATTGCCCGGCATTGCGTCCGCGGCCCATCGGCCCCTTGCCCGGAAAGCCGAACCCGCCCTTGGCGCGAATCTGCGCTTCGGCGGGCGCCGGGACCATCGCGGCCCAGAGCGCGGCGAGCAACACCGGCATGGCAAAACGGTACATCACAAGCTCTCCGTGGAGGGCTCCACTTTCAGCTCCTCGTTCAATTCACGCAACAGGTTCAGGTCGTCCAGCGAGCGGTCCACCTGTTCGACATCCACGCGCTCGATGATGCCCGCCTGCTTGTTCTCCAACTCCACCGGCTGCGGCACACGGAACAACACCACGCCGATCAGCAGCAGACAGCTCGCGGCAATGGGCACCGCCGGGCGCACCGGAAAGGGCAGCGCCAGGTTGAACATGCGCTTCCACCACGGCCGCGCCTGCTCGGCGTCGATGGCGGCATACAGCCTGCGGTTAAAGTCCTGCGAGATCGAATCCGGCTCCCAGTCGTCCAGCGCCGACCAGACCTCCCGCTGCCCATCGATCACCGTCCGGCACGACTCGCATTCCATCGCATGCAACTCGAGCTCGGCGCGCGCCTGCGGTTCGAGCGTACCGTCCATCCAGGCCAGGAACCGGGCCGCCTGCTCGCCTTCCTGCATCGGACACGGGAAGGAGCCGGAGCCCGCGTGCGATCTGGTCATGCTGTCGTCATTCATGGCGTCCTCCTCCTTTCCGTCCCTATGCAAAGTGCGCCAGCCGTTGCCGCAATGTCTCGTACGCGCGGAAGAGCAGCGACTTGACCGCTGATTCCGAACACTCCAGAATCCGGGCGATCTGCGAATATTCTAACTCTTCATACTTGTGCATCATCACGGCGGCGCGCTGCTTGGCCGGCAGCGCCTCAATTGCCTGGCGGATCTCCGCCATCCGCGAGTCCCACACCATGCGCTGTTCCACCGTCGGCAGGCGGTCGGAAACCTGGCGTACCGCGCCTTCCACAATCTCTTCGTCCAGGCTCTCCTGGTTCCGCGAGTTCCGGTTGTCCCGAATCCAGTTTAGGGCCAGATGCGTCGCGATCCGGAACAGCCAGGTTGTAAATTTCGCCGTCGGCTCATACGTTTCCCGTGAGCGATAGACGCGCAGGAAGACCTCCTGCGCCAGTTCCTCGGCAACCGCTTGATTCTGCACCATGCGGTAGAGGAAGTGGATGACGGGCGAACGGTGCCTTTCGAGCAGGAGCGAGAAGCTGGCCTGGTCGCCCGCTCTCACCCGCAGCATCAACTCCGAATCCCATTCGAGCATCGCCACGGCGGCCATGTCTTCCAGAACACCGTTTGGCGCGGAATGTTGCGCTGGGGAATGCCGCGCGACGGAATGTGGAGATCGGTCCATACCCTGTTTCGAGAACATGGACGCGCCGGGCGGGGCCGTGGATTACAAGGAAACCGTGTGGATTCGCGAATAGACGCTGCCAGAGGGTCCTTGGCGGCTCTCGTATAGGTGGAACTCCGTAGTCGCGAACGTGCCCCAATCGGCCACCGGCAGTTGCGCCACCTGGCGGCGCAACTCGGCGATACTCGCTCCAGGCGGAATCCGGGCCAGCGTCAAGTGAGGGGTATAAGGTCGCTTCTCAGGGGCGATGCCCAATTGCGCCAGCGCGGCGTCGGTGGCCGCCGCCAGCGCCCGCAACCGGTCCCCGCCCTGCGCCGGCGCCGGCACGTGCGCCTGCATCTGCACTGGCACTGGCACCGGAACCGGCACCGGCACCCGAACTGCCACCGGCACTTGCACCGGCACCCAGAAAATCTTCGGCGCATGCGGATTCGGGAACCAGCCCAGCCCGCGCAGCGAAACCGGAAACGGCCCGCCCGGCGCGGCACTCGGTACGCCGTCCAGGGCCTTCTTGAGCTCGCCGAGGCGCTCTTCCGGCCATTCCCCGATAAACTTGGTGGTGATGTGCAGGTTCTCCACGCGCGACCAGCGGAGCTTGGCATGAGGCTTCCAGCGGGCGATTTGCGCCTCCAGGACGCCAGCCAGTTCGACGGGCGGGTCGACGGCGGTGAACAGGCGCATGCCCAACAGTCTGGAACGAACCTGGGCCTGCCATCAAGCCCTGCGCCAAGCCCGGCGCCAAGCCCGGCGACAAGTCCAGTGCCAAGCCCGGTTCTGCCGCGTGCCTTCTACGCACGGCCGCCCGTGGAGGTGGCGCGCGACCTGCTGGGCTGCATCCTGGTACACGGCGAGCGTGCCGCCCGGATCGTCGAAGTGGAGGCCTACCTGGGCCCGGGCGACCCGCCGTCGCACGCCTCGCGGGGGCGGACCGAGCGCACCCGCGTGATCTTCGGGCCGCCTGGACATGCCTATGTTTACCTCATTTACGGGATGTACGAGTGCCTGAACGTGGTCACCCAGCCGGAGGGCGAACCGGGCTGCGTGCTCGTCCGCGCCCTGGAGCCGCTGCACGGCGTCGAGCGCGCCACCAACGGTCCCGGCAAACTGACGCGCGCCATGGGCATCACGCGCGAGCACTACGGCACCGATCTGACGCAAGGCGGCCTCCGAGTCCACTACGGCACCCACCGCGAGCCCGCCGCCAGCGGTCCGCGCATCGGCATCGGACTCTATCCCGACCTGCCGCTTCGTTTCTGGTTGCGGGGTAATGTGTTCGTCAGCCGGGGGTAGTTCAGGTCTTTTCCCGATTCTGTAGCCATCCGGTCAGGCCGATAGACGGTCAGAGGGAAATCCGCATGGGAATGAATGGGAAACTGCGGCGTGTTCCGGCTCAAGATTTGAGCCGGGTTCGCAACGACGAGCAGTTTCGCAACGGATTGCTGGCCACTGGCTGGCAGCCGGTGGGCGATATGACGACGGGGCTTTCGATCCTGCCCTGGTATGTGCGCTGGCCGATGCGATTCCTGCTGCGCAAGCAGATTCGCGCCATGAAAGCCGTGCAGGGCAACGATCCGGCCGCGAAGAGTACGGGCGAGGTGCTCGACCTGCACAAGTCCTGGCACGGACTGCACTGGCTGATGTGCCAGTCGGTTTGGGAAGGGCCGGAACCGTACCGCAGCGCCATTCTGGGCGGCGAGGAGATTGGCGAGGACATCGGCTACGGGCCGCCGCGGCTGGTCGAGCCCGCCAAGGTGGAAGAGGTCGCCCGTGCGCTTTCCATGCTCAGCGCCGCGCAGGTGATGAAACGTTACGACGGGATGGCGATGGACCGCGACGACGTCTATCCGGGCAACTTTGCCGAGGACGGTTCCTGGAAGAACGAACTGCGCCGCGACTATGAGCGGCTGCGGAAATTCTACGAGGAGACGGCGGCCGAAGGCGGCGGCATGCTCTCCTGGATCGATTGACGGACTTCCGCCGGAAGTTACACTGAGGGTATGAACCCGCGCCGAGCCGCGCTCTGGCTGTTGCTGGCCGCGCCGCTATTCGCTCAGACGCCGCCAGCCGCCCAGGCGCCACCTCCGACGCGGTGTCCCAATGCGCAGACGATTCGCGCCTGCGCCATCGTGTTCGAGATGCCGGAGGCCGAGGCGGGGCGTTTTCAGATTCCGTATCTCGAAGTGAACCTGCAGGTCGAGTTCCGCTCGCCGAAGTACCGCACGTTCCTGATGCCGGGGTTCTGGGACGGCGGCCGCCGCTACGTGATTCGCATCACACCGGTGGAGGAGGGCGAGTGGCTCTATCGCATCTCCTCGAACGTCAAGGCCTGGGACGGGCAGCGCGGTCAATTTCAGGCCGCCGAATCGAACGACCCGGGCTTCCTCAAACCCGCCAACCTCTTCCACTGGACCTATACCGAGAAGAAGCAACCTTACCTGTGGATGGGCGACACCTGCTACACATTCCCTTGGATCGACCGCGCCGTGTTCGACCAGATGGCGGCCAAGCGCGGCGAGCAGAAGTTCACGCACATGCGCGGGCTGGTGATGCATCCCGATGAAAAGTACCGCAAGGCGTTTCTCGATCCGGACCACCCGAACCCGGAGCACTTCCGCGAACTCGATGAACGGGTGCGCGCGCTGAACGACAAGGGCATGTTCGTCGATCTGGTGCTGGCTGGCGATCAGAATCATCTCGCCAAGGTGTTTCCAGAATGGAAGCAGCGCGAGCGGTTTCTCACCTACATGGTGGCGCGCTATTCGCCGTTCAAGATCACCTGGCAGGGCGTGCAGGAGTTTGAGGAGTATGACGACGGGCGGGCGTTGTTGAAGGAGGTCGGGCTCTACCTGAAGAAGATCGACCCGTACGGCCATCCGCGCTCGACGCACACGACGCGCACGTCCGGGCCGCTGCTGGGCGACGGTTGGATGACGCACATCCTGTATCAGACCTCGGACGATCAGATTGGGGCGATTGAGCGGCAGGTGGTATTCGCGCCGCGCATCAACGCCGAGTTTGCCTATGAGGATTCGGGCGCGGGCAAGTCGCACCCGCATCATGTGGACACGGCAACGTTC
>CAYUZM010000123.1:7877-10504 GCA_964449665.1 uncultured Solibacteraceae bacterium | reverse complement strand
TCACGGTCGCGCTCATGGGCGTTCGCGGCCGAGGCCGCAGCCTGACCAAGGCATTCTGCGACCAAGCGGACGTGAATGTGGCCTACGTTTGCGATGTTGACCAAAACGTCGTGGAAGGAGCTTACAAGCTCATTACGGACTCCGGCAGGAAACCGCCGCCTTTGGTAGCGGACATTCGCCGCTGTCTCGATGACAAATCGGTTGATGCCATTGTGATGGGCACGCCTATCCATTGGCACGCCCCAGGCACGATCCTCGCCTGCAATGCGGGCAAGGATGTCTATGTCGAGAAGCCCGTCTCCCACAATATCCGCGAGGGCCGTCTTATGGTGGAGGCCGCGAGGCGAAACCGCCGGATTGTCCAAGTGGGAACCCAATTGCCAAGTCTGCCCGTGACACAAGCATTTCACAACTACGTGCAATCGGGCAGTCTCGGCCGCGTCTTGATGGCCAAAGTCTGGAATGTTCAGCTTCGGACCAACATCGGGCACAAGGAAGACGAACCCGTGCCGCCTGGAATCGACTACGACATTTGGACTGGCCCTGTTCCCCGGCTGCCTTTCAATAGAAACCGGTTTCACGGCACGGTGAACTGGCACTGGCACTACGGCTGCGGAGATATTGGAAACGATGGCGTGCATGAACTCGATATCGCCCGCCGCGCGCTGGGAGTCGAACTTCCGGCACAGATTTCGGGAATGGGACGCAAGATCTATTTCGACGACGATCAACATACGCCCGACACGATGAACATTACCTATGAATACAAAGACAAGGTTTTGTCATACGAGCAGCGTCTCTGGAATCCCTATGGGTTGGAGGGTTGCGATAACGGCGTCGCGGTGTACGGTGACAAGGCCGTGGCGCAGTTCGGGAGGTTTCGCGGCCACAACTGGGGCTTCCGGGTAGTCGATGAAAAGGGCGCCGTGATTCATACCGAAGAGCACGACGAGTCTTCCATCGATACGCCGCATGCCCGCAATTTCATCGACTGTGTTCGCAGCCGCCGGATGCCGCGCACCGATATCGAAGAAGGCCACTGGGCAACCTCACTCGCGCACTTGGGAAACATCGTGGCGCGCACCGGCCGCACGATCCGGTTCGACGCCAAAACGGAAACAATTCCAGCCGATCCGGCCGCCGATCAGCTGATTCGCCGCCAGTATCGCGCCCATTGGTCCACGCCGGACCGCGTCTGATCACCGCGAAACGAGGGCCAGTCCGCTAAACGAGGATTCCCTGAATCGGTTTGCCGTAGTCGATCTCAAGGCGCTTGCGTCCCGGCACGTCGAGGCGTTTCGGGTCGATGCCCAACTGATGCAAGACCGTTGCATGGATGTCGGTGACATAGTGCCGGTCTTCGACCGCGTGGAAGCCGATTTCGTCGGTCGCGCCATGAACAATGCCGGGCTTGATTCCACCGCCCGCCATCCACACAGAGAAGCCGAATGGATGATGATCGCGGCCGTTGGAATTTTCCGCCCCAGGCGTGCGCCCAAACTCAGTCGCCCACACAACAATGGTTTCATCCAGCAACCCACGCTGCTTCAAATCGCGCAGCAACCCGGCGATCGGTTTATCAACCTTGGACGCCAATTCACTGTGGTTCTTTTGCAGATCCTTATGCGCGTCCCAGGCATTCCCCGCGCCGCCATGGTAGACCTGCACAAAGCGAACGCCGCGTTCGGAGAGGCGCCTCGCGGCAAGGCAAACTTCCCCAAACGGCTTTGTATTCTCCTGGTCGAGCCCGTAGAGCTTCTTCGTCTCCTCGGACTCTTCTTTGAAGCGAATCGCCTCGGGCACGGCCATCTGCATGCGAAACGCGAGCTCGTATGATTTAATCCGCGCGCGCAGCGCCGCGTCGGTAGGATACTCCACCGCCGACAAGCCGTTCAGCTTTTTCAGGAACTCGAACTCGCGCCGCTGGGCCTCGTTGGACATCCCGGCAACAGGAGAGGCGAACGGCATCGGGTTGTCGGGATTCACTTCGAGGTAGACCCCGGCGTGTTCCGGACCCAGATATCCCGAACCGTGCGTGCCAAGGCCCCCGCAACAATCGCCGGGCGGTTCGCCGAGAACCACGAACGAAGGAAGATTGTCGTTGAGTGAGCCAAGGCCATAGTGAGCCCAGGAACCAAGCGTCGGCAGATAGCCGTCGAAGATGTGCCGCCCGGTGTGGAACTGCAGGATGGCGCCGTGATCGTTGTCCGTCGTCCACGTCGAACGGATGAGTGAGATCTCGTGCATGAGATCGCCCATGTGCGGGAACCAGTCGCTCACGGCCACGCCGTTCTTCCCACGCTCGCGAAATCCCGTTTGCATCGGATAGAGCGTGAGTTTGATCTCGTGCTGTCCCGGCACGAACGCTTTCAAATTCTCTTTGGTAAGCGGGTTGTTCAACGCGTCGCGATGAGGTGTTTCGGAAAGCTGTTTGCCGGCGTACTTGTTCAGTGAAGGCTTCGGATCGAAAGACTCGACGTGGCTCACTCCGCCCAGCATGAACAGCCAGATGACGCGCTTGGCTTTCGGCGCGAAATGGGGCTTGCCGTCCGGCGCGGTCCAGTTGTCTTCGTTGGCGCCGGCGACCTGCGTCGCCCCCATCGTGCCCAACGCCAGGCCCGTGAGGC
>CAYUZM010000123.1:0-7867 GCA_964449665.1 uncultured Solibacteraceae bacterium | reverse complement strand
GCCCGCGGATCGGAGAAAAGGTGCACTGGGTTCATAGGCGTTCCCCGGCTATCGAATCGTCACAAAATCATTATGGTTCAGCAGGACGTGGATCAGGCTCTGACGGGCGTGCCGGGCATCGCCGTGGAAGAAGGCTTCCTGCTCCTTCAGAAATTGAGCCGACGCGTCGCGCTCCTCGGCCTTCGGTGCGCGGCCAAGCACGCGCTCGAAGGCGGCATCGGCGAAATTGACTCCCGCCGGCGCAAGGTGTTTCTCAATTTCCTCCGCTACGATCTGGCTCAACTTGCTATTGGATAGAGCCAGCGCCTGCTGCGGAACAATACTCTCGCTCCGTTCGAAACACTCAATCGGGCTGGCCCCATCGAACACGCGCAGCATCTCCATCTGAAGATCGGGCGTGTGGCGGAAATAGATGCTTCGGCGGAAGACTTCCTGCCCTTTTGTCTCGTCGATCTCGGGCCCACCCATCGCCGTGTCGAGCTTGCCTGCAAGCGCGAGCAGACTGTCGCGCACATTCTCTGCACTCATGCGTCGGACATTCATCCGCCACAGGTAGGTATTATCGGGATCGGCCTTCGCCCTCGGGTCTCCAACGGCCCAGCCGGAGGACTGCATTCGATAGGCGCGCGATGTCATCAGCAGGCGGTGCATCGCTTTCATGTCCCAGTTACGTTCCATGAACTCGGCCGCGAGCCAGTCCAGCAAATCCGGATGCGTCGGCGGTTTTCCGCTCTTGCCGAAGTTGAAGACGGTGGGCACAAGCGGCTTCCCGAAGTGGCGCAACCATATGTGGTTCATGGCAACGCGAGCGGTGAGCGGGTTGTCTTTGGAAGCGATCCATTGCGCCAGCGCAAGCCGCCGGCCGGAGGAAGTCACCGGATACTTCGCGCCGATCGGTGTGTAGCCCTCTGTTGGCTCCTTCATCGCCTTCACGGCGGCTTCCAGTTTCGCGGTGGCGGCGCCGAGTTTCTTCAAATCGGACTTAGCCAGTTCGAATTCGTAATGCCCCAAAATGAGTTGCGCCTCGGCCTTGATGCGGTTCGCGGCAAGCTCCTGTTCACGTGCGGTTTCGGCGAGCGCCACGGCGTTGGGCGGAACGGGCGTCGCCATGGCCGCGAGTTCGGCGGCGATGCGGGCTTCGAGCGCGGGAACGTTCGCCCTTGCGCCTTCCAGCCGCTTCTCGGCGGCGGCGATCACCGGCGCGGGTTCCTTCTTTTCTCTGGCTTTATTCAGTTCCGATTCGGCCTTTTCGATCTCGGCTTTCGCCTGCGCCATCAGATCCCCGGGCACGAACGAACGGCCATCGGGAAAATACGCCTCCACCGGAAGATGAATTGGTTGAGGCCGGACGTCGGCTTTCCCGAACAGCACGGGAACTCCCGGCTGCAAATTGATCGTTGTGTCGGGATTCGCCTCGTTACCGCGAACAAAGCGGTAGGTGGGCTTCGATATATCGGCGTCATACACACGGGGCAGGCCGTTCTTTGTGACGTCGGCTTCGCCCGGCACGCGGTCGGTGCGCACTTCGTGCGGCTCGAAGAACGCGCGGAATCGATAGTAGTCGGTCTGCGGAATCGGATCGAACTTGTGGTTATGGCAGCGCGCGCATTTCAACGTGATGCCCAGGAACGCGGTCGACGTATATTCCACCGTGTCCTGCAACCAGACGTTGCGGTTAAACATGTACCAGTTGCGCGCAAGATAGCCGGTGGCGCGCGTAACCTCGGGATCGGCCGGCGCGATTTCATCGCCGGCAAGCATCTCCAGAACCATCTGGGCGTACGGTTTGTTCTGGTTCAGAGACTCAATCGTCCAATCGCGCCAACGCCAGATGTGCCGTTGCGAATACCGAACCTGGCCCGACTTGCGATAACCGTACCAATCCGAGTATCGCCAGATGTCGAGCCAGTGGCGGCCCCATTGCTCGCCATACTGTGGGCTCGCGAGCAGCCGGTCGACAAGAGCCTCGTAGGCCTTGGGGTTCTTGTCGTTGACGAGAGCACGAACAGAGTCATCGGTGGGTGCCAAACCCGTCAAATCAAGATACGCGCGGCGGATGAGTGCAGCGCGGCTCGCTTCGGGCATCGGCTTCAGTCCACGCTTGGCATGTTCGGCGGCAAGAAAGATATCGACGGGATTGTCCGGCCCGCCAGGGGGAGCACCGCGCGGCGGTTCGGGCTTCACCGGCTTTCGGAACGCCCAATGCTTTGCGGCATCGGCGGCAAACACAGCGTCAGCATCCTCGGCGGAATCGCTATACGGAACACCGGCACGAATCCACTCTGCAAATTTCGCCACCGCTTCCTCGGGCAGCTTCTTGCCTTTGAACGGCATTCCAGGTTCAGAGACATGGGCGACCAGCTTAAAGAGTTGGGAACTCTCCGGGTTGCCCGGCACAACCACCTTGCCGTGCTCGCTTCCTCGCATCAGCCCCTCGCGCGTCGAAAGGTCGAGCCCGCCCTGCTTCACCTTCGAGTTGTGACAGGCGATGCAGTTCCTGTCGAGAAGCGGTTTAACCTGGCCCTCGAACAGCCCCGCGGCAGCCGCAGTTTGGGCTCCGCAATGCCCGGCCAGGAGCAAGGCGGCAACGGACGCACTCGCAATCCGGAGCAACATTGTTTATTGAGTCTACCAACGGCAACGGACCGGCATCCCGATTGCGCGTCACACTCGATACTTGGCAATCATTCGCTCGTCCAGCGTGACCCCTAAGCCGGGGCCATCGGGAGCGTTCACAGAGCCATCGCGGAAATCAAAAGGTTCCGTGAGAAGGTCGTGTTCGTAGGCGATCGGCCCAAGAATGTCGCAGGGAAACTCTTCGGCCCCAATGCCAGGGCACGCGGCCGCAACGTGGGCCATGGCGGCGCTCGCGATGCCAAACTCCAGATTGCTGCCGACCGTGCATGTCAGCCCTGCGGCTTCAGCGACCGCTGCCATCTTTCGTGCTGGCCCAATCCCCCCACCCTTTCCGATATAGAGCGAGATGATGTCTGCGGCGCCGGCGCGCGCGAGCGCCATCGAATCCTGCAGCGTGTAGCAGCTTTCGTCGGCCATCACGGGTACGGGTACGTTGCGGCGCACATCGGCGAGCCATTGAATATCGAGCGGCGCAACCGGTTGCTCGGCGAAGAAGATTCTGCATTCACCGGCCAGCCGGCGGATGGTTTGAATGGCCACCCGTGGACTCCAGCCGCCATTGGCGTCGATGCCGACCCGAAACTCCGGACCCACCGCTTCCCGCACCGCGCGTACCCGCCGGATGTCGGCCTCCGGCTCAATACCGGTTTTGACTTTGAGCGCCGTCAGCCCGATCGAGACGGCGTAACGGCCAAGCTCGGCGGCGCGCTCGGGACCGACCCCAGAGACCGACATCTTGATCGGGATGCGGCTCCTCACCGCCCCGCCCAGCAACCGGTACACGGGCAAGCCTACCGATTTGCCGAGAATATCCCACAATGCAATCTCGATTCCGGACTTGGTGAACGGATTGCTGGCAAGCGCCCGCCGCATTCTCATCGTGAGCCGCTCAATGTCGCGCGGATCTTCCCCGGCAAGCGCGGGCTCCAGGTAGTTGCGAATCAGATGAACCGCGGTAACGGCGTCCTCACCGCTCCAAATCGGAGTGCAAGAGACTTCGCCCAATCCTGTGATGCCTTCGTCGGTGTGCACCTTGAGCACGACAAAGGGCGATTCGGTATGCGAACCAAGCGCTCCCTGAATTTGAAACTCGGCGCGGATCGGCACACGGACAGGAATGGTCTCGATGCGGGTGATCTTCACGCGCTACAGGACCCCGTATTTCCGAAACACATCGCGCAAGTAGCCGCCCGCAAGTAGTTCGGCGCGCGTGCCATCCTCGCGCTGCACTTTGTCTGCCGCAAGCTCGACGACCTCCTTGACGCGCGTCCCAGGAATGACAACCACTCCGTCGTAATCGGCGAAGATGAGATCGCCCGGATTCACGAGCACGTCTCCACACTCGACCGGAACGTTGTAGGCGGTCACCAACCCGCGGCCCATGGAATCCACCGGTTTGATACCCGCGGCAAACACGGGGAATCCAAGTTCCTCAATTTTGCCTATGTCGCGGATCAGCCCATCGACGACGGCTCCCCGCGCCCCGCGCACTTTCGCGGCCGTGGAAAGCAGTTCGCCCCAGGGAGCATTCCGCTTGGATTTCTGAGTGCCGATCACGGCCGCTTCGCCGGGCAACAGGCTGTCCACCGCCTCAATCTCCATCGCGTATGGATCGTCCACCACGTGGTAGACGTCCGAACACGAAATCGTGCGCGCCCACCCGGCAAACTCGCACCCCTTGTGGACGGGGCGTAAATACTCGCTCATCGCCTGATGGCGTATCCCGAGTTGATCCAGCGAATCGGACACAACGGCGGTGTACAGAGTTCGCTCCACGAATTCGCAGATCGCAATGTCCCACTCTGCCCGCCCGTCTCGTTCAGGCGATGCGGTAACGTTCGATAACGGCATCATTCACTTCCACTCCCAGGCCCGGCCCCTCTGGCACGGGCAAGAATCCATCCACCATTCGCAACGGTTCCTTCACCAACTCCCGGCTGAGCGGCCCGTACGAAGTACTGAACTCGACAAACTCCGCGCGACGCTGGAACGCTGTCAGATGCAGTTAAGCAGCCGTCAGCAGATCACTCGACCAGGAGTGCGGAACCCCCAGCCGGTTCGCCCGCTGAGCCATGCGAACCATCTTGCGGCCAACCGTGAAGCCACCGCAACGCGTGAGGTCCGGCTGCAATACGTCCACCTTCCCGCGATCAATCAACTCGGCGAAGCCCCACTCCGTCGCCTCCTGCTCGCCACAAGCGATGCGGGTGTCCACAGCCTCGGCAACCTGACGGTAGCCATCATAGTCCTCGGGGTGCAAAAGCTCCTCCACCAGGAATGGCTCGAACTGCGCGAAGGAACGCACAACTTGAATTGCCTCTTTGGGCGTGCGTTCCACAAACCAACCCGTATCGACAAGCAGGTCGTTGCCATCGCCGAGCGCTTCACGCGCGGCTTCGACGAGCTTTATATCCGCTCTGCGGTCCTGGCCGAAGACGCCCCAGCCGAACTTAACCGCGGTGAAGCCCTGGTCCAGGTAGGCCGCCGCCGCGTCCTTCATCGCCTCGGGAGTCGGACGAAATAGCGTGCTCGCATACGCCCGAACCTTCGAGCGCCACTTGCCGCCGAGCAGAATGTGAATCGGCTGCCGGTAGAACTTGCCGCAAATATCCCAGAGTGCGATGTCGATGGCCGAGATCGCCTGAATCGCCACACCGCGGCGGCCATAATAAATGCTGCCGCGATACATGCGATACCAAAGCCTCTCCACTTCGAGCGGGTTTTCGCCAATCAGCAGCGTGGCGAGCCCGTCAAAGCATTCCATGCCCTCTTCCTGGCTCCAACGCGGCGCGTCGACGCAGGCCTTGGCCACGCTGGCGCACGTCTCCATGTCGGAGTAGCCGGTAATGCCCGCGTCAGTCGATACGCGAACCACACCCATATAGGCCGGCCCAAGCGGCTCTTCCGCGCCTCCGGGATTGTTATAGAGACCGTCTGACTTGAGGACAAGCAACTCGACCTGCGTGATCTTCATCCGCCGGCCTCGCTCCAGGGGAGTTCATCGGCCAATACAAAGAGCGTCTGGCCCTTCCTCGGCCGCGCGCTCAAATGCATCATGGCGAGATACCAGTCTCCGGGCGACCGGATCTCCAGCGGCGGCGCGCCGTGGTCGGAAAAATCGTGCAGGCGTCCGACAAGGTCGCCGTTACGCAGCGCGGCGCCCAGGTCGGCTACGGGTTCCCAAACACCATCCCGCGGGCAGGGCTTGTACTGTTCAAGTTTGTCGGCGCGAATGAGCTTCGGCGCTGCAGAACCGGCGGGCCGGATCGCCGCGACATCGCCTTCGACAAGGCGATAGTGGCGCATCACATTCCACACACCTTCATAGGCGTGACGCACGCCTTCGCGGCTCGTGGTCTCTCCGCCGCCGAACTCGCTGCCAATCGTGATCTTCCCCTCCGCCTCCGCTTCATCGGTCAGCAAGCCCGATGCCATGGCGCTTGCATAAATCAATACGAAGGGTGGGTCGAACAGGCGGGCAACGGTGGCCGTCTCCTTGCGCTGCGCCTCATCGGGAATCGGATGAAACGAAGTGCAAATCGGAAACGCGCCCTCGTTGCCGCCGGAGTGAATATCGATTACCACGCGTCCGCGCGGAAACACGTGCTGCTTGACGAAATTCGAGATCCGGTACGAGATCGTGCCGCGCGGATTGCCAGGAAACGCACGGTTCATGTTGACGCCATCAAGAGGCGACGTGCGCGAACTGGCCGTACACGCGCTTTCGCTCAACTGCGGCATCAGGATGACGCAGCCGCTCATGCGATCCGGATCGAGATCGGCGCACAGGCGCTTCACGGCCACCTGGCCTTCGTACTCATTCCCATGTGTGCCGCCGAAACAGAGAATGCCATTCGGGTTCTTGCCGCCCTTGCCCACAACGACCGTGAGCGGCACGAGCGAGTAGCCCCAAGTCCCATCCAAATGAAATGCGACCTGATAATGGCGCTTACCTGGCGAATCGAAGTCGATCTCGGCTGCACTGTGGACGATGATTGGCATAGGTCGAAAGAATAGACTCAGAGTAGCGCAGGGCCGGTCAGGCGTCGATTCCCAGAATGCGCAGCGAGTCGCGTTGGAACATCGCCTCCATCTTGTCCATGTCCAGGCGCGGCAGCCGGGTTCCTTCCAACATATCGTTGAGCCCGCGCATACCCTTCAGGCTGGCATCGACGGTCGTAAAGGGATAGTCGCTTCCCAACAGCAGCTTGTTCCATACGCCATACTCCTGCAGCAGCATGAGCGAGTGATAAAGCTGGAACGGCCGGTAGTGCAATGCGGAACAATCGGCATAAACATTGGGGTGCTTGCGGATGGTGGCCACGCATTCGCCTTCATACGGATGGCCCAGGTGAGCGAGAATCATCCGCGCCTCGGGAAAGCGCGCGGCCACTTCGTCCAGCCAGCGGGGCAACGTGCATTCAAGCGGAGCCTGCGAAATAAACGTGGTTCCCGTGTGCAGCAGCACCGGTAGCCCATGGCGCGTGGCATACTCCCAGAGATAATCGAACCGGCGGTCCTGTGGAACGAAGCCCGCGTACATGGGCATCAGCTTGATGCCTTTCAGCTTCAGGTTTTGATGGCCCTCGGCCAGTTCGTCCTGCCAGCCCGGTTGTGTGGGGTCGAGCGACAGGAAGCCGATCAGTTTGCCCGGTTGCGAAGCCACATATTTTGCAACCACGGCATCCGGCACCCAAAGACCGGAAAGCTTCGCTTTGCCGCCAAAAACAATCGTCTTGTCGCAATCCGTGGCCGTGGCATGATACTCGCCCCACCGCACCGTCAAATCGACCTCGACGTCGCCGCGAGCGCGTCGCGCCTGTTGCTTGAAATCCTCCGAGAAATGCTCCGGATACTCCCAGTAGTGGCTATGGACGTCTACAATCACGTTGCTAGAATAGCGGAATCGTGAAACCGCATTTCGCCGGTGCTCGCGCGCAGGCTCGCTTGTGAAACCGGAATGGGCGCTCATCGCGTACCTCTGGTGCTGTTACGTTCTGAATCACGCCGACCGCCAAGTCATCTACACTCTCTTTCCCGCCCTGCAAGCCGAGTTTGGACTGAGCGATACAATGCTCGGCCTCACTGGCGCGCTCTTTCTGTGGGTGTATGGGCTGTGCTCCCCGGTCTCGGGCGTGCTCGGCGACCGTTGGCCCAGAACGCGCGTCGTCACCGGAAGCCTCATCGTCTGGAGCTTCTTCACGCTGCTCACCGGCTTCGTATCCAACGG
>CAYUZM010000122.1:0-10553 GCA_964449665.1 uncultured Solibacteraceae bacterium | reverse complement strand
GGGCTCGGGTGGGATTTATTGCCTGGCGAACGGGTACGCAACGGGGGCGTATTGAATCTGATGTACGTCTGTTCGAGACGTAGTTTCCGGCGCCGCAGCAGGTGGTGCTGGTGGTGAAGGGGGCGGGCGGGGGGCCGACACGGGCGGGCTTTTTCGTGCGCGAGGCCGATGGGAGTATACAGCGCGAGATGACGCACAAGGAGTTTGAGGCGGCGCCGGCGTCGGAGGCGGGTTTGCGGCCGATGACGAAAGCGGAGCGGGATGCGACGCAGCCGCAGCGCACGGCGACCGTGGTGCCGATTCGCGCGGCGGGGGAAGTGGGTGCTGGGGAAGCGAGTGGGGAGGAGGCTGGCGGGGAGGAAGTGGATGCCAGGGGTGCGGGCCGGGACGAAGTAGGCCGCCAGGAAGCGGGCGGCGAGGCCGTGGGCGTCGCCGAAGCGGGCGGTGGGGGCCGGTGGACGGCGCCGGAAGAGTTGCTGGACCGGCCGAAGCGGCATCCGTGGCCGTGGAAGACAATGGTGGCGGCGGTGGCGTGTCTGGCCGTGCTGGCGTCAGTGATCTTTTACATGCGGGGGGCGCGGCGCGCGGGGGCGGTGCGGGATACGGTGGCGTTGCGGCTGGTGGAGCGGAACGGATTTCTATTGGCCGAGTGGAACGGGAACGCGAGGCTGATGCAAGGGCAGATGGCGGGGGCCCTGGAGGTGGACGACGGCGAGCAGCGGCGCTATGTGATGAACGAAACGCTGTTGCGGGGCGGGCAGTGGCGGGTGATTACGGCGTCGGAGAACGTGGTGGTGAAGCTGCGGCTGGGAGCCAACGGGGAGCACATTGAAACGGCGCGGTATGTGGATCCGGGGGCGGCAGCGCGCGGTACGAGGCCGCAATTGGAAGACGTGGGGGCGAGGGAGTTGCAGGCGCGGCTGGAGGAGAAGCAGCAACGGTTGCAGGCGATGATTCAGGCGAACAACCAGTTGGATGCGCAGCGCGAGGGGATGCTGGCGGCGGTGCGGTCGAAGCTGGGCGCGGCGAGCGGCGGCGCGGCGAACGGCGCGGCGAACGGCGCGGCTGGCGTGACGGCGGCGACGCCGAGACCACAGGTGCAGTTGCCGCCGCGGCAAGAGGTGAGCACATCGCAGGCGGCTGCGCTTCCGGCACCGCCCGCGGTGACGCAGCCGCCGCAGACGACGCTGGGCGTGCTTCCGTTGGGAGTGCAGGCGCAGGGAATACCGGCGCAGGGCGTGCGTCCGCCCGCCGCTCCGCCGGTGGAGCAGTTGGACCGGAGCGCACCGCAGTTTGCCGAGCGGGTCACGCCGCCGAGGGCGGCAACCGCACCCGCGGCGGCCGCTCCGGCGCCGCCCGCGTATACGGGACCGCGGTCGGGGCGCGTGATCTGGACGGGCAATCTTGCGCCGGGCGGAACGCTGGTGATCACGGGGCGGAACGCGTCGCTGGGGACGGTGACCGGGGCGCTGCCGCCGGTGCCGTTGCGCATTGGCGCGTATGTGGCCGAGTTGGGGGCACAGGGCTTTACGGCCTACAGCGCCAATGCGAGGCATTCGCGCGGCAACGTGGTGGAGGCGCCGGGAGCACAAAACGGATGGCAGCGGACGGCATATCGCTACGATCCGAGGCGGGCGGGCGAGCTGGTGGTGGCCGAAGCGCCGACGGCCGAGAACGGGTGGCAGAAGATGCTGTTCCGTTCGAGCGCGCGGCCGGTGACGGCGATTCTGATTGAGTGGGAGTTGGCGCAGTAGTGGACCGGCGGGCGGCGCTTCGATGTGCCGCCGGGGCAGTGTTGAGTCCGGGGATTGGCCGGCCGGCGGAGAGCGCTTTGAAGCTGGCGATGGGGACGGGCGCATATTCGGACGAATCCCTCTTTTTTATCCGGCAGATGGGGATTCGCTGGGTGGATGGGCCAGCGCGGGTGCGGAGCGAGGGTGCGTATCGTCCGCTGTTGCCGGCGGCGGGGCGTCCTCCGGCGGGAGCGGCGGGGAGCTGGCGCGAGGATGAACTGGCAGCGGTGGTGGGGAAGCTGAAGAGCTTCGAGCTGCAGTTGGGGATTGCGATGCTGCCGGCGATGCCGAACGTGCTGTTGGGCAATGCGCGGCGCGACGAGGACATAGCGCGCGTGGTGGAGGCGATCGGGCTGGCGGGGCGCGTGGGGATTCCGGTGGTGGAGTACACGTTCACGGCGCTGCGGGCGAGCGCGGGATACTACGCGCAGCAGGGGCGGGGCGGAGCGAAGCTGCGGGCGTTCGACTATGAGCGCATCCGTCACGATCCGCCGTTTGCCGAGTTGGGGCGGGTGAGCCGCGAGGAGATGTGGGAGCGGCTGGGCTACTTTCTGAAGGCGGCGCTGCCGGCGGCCGAGCGGGCGCGCGTGAAGCTGGCGCTGCATCCGAACGATCCCCCGGTGCCGGAGTACCGGGGCGTGGCGCAGCCGGTGTGCACGGCGGCCGATTTCCGGGAGCTGTTTGCACGGTATCCGAGCGCGGCGAATGGGATGACGCTCGACACGGGCGTGATGCGGGAGTGCGGGGAGAATGCGGTGGAGGCGGTGCGCTACTTTGGGGAGCGGCGGCGGATTCATCATGTGCACTTCCGGAATGTGCGGATGGAGACGCCGCGTCTGCGGTATGTCGAGACGTTTCACGATGAAGGGGAAGTGGACATGCGCGGGGCGATGGCGATGCTGGAGAAGGTGGGGTACCGGTATTTGATTGTGCCGGACCACACGCCGGAGTTGCCGGGGGATAATGAGCAGCGGATGGGCGGGTGGGCGATGGCGGTGGGATATATGAAGGGGCTGGCGGGGGAGTGAGTGTGACGCAACGAATCTTCGTCTCCTACAGCCATGCCGACAAGCGCTGGTTGGACGAGTTCCGAATTGCCCTGGCGCCGGTGGTACGGGAAGGCAATTGGGAGATATGGGACGATACGCGGATCGGTCCCGGCAAGAACTGGCGGAACGAAATCGAATCCGCGATCGGGAGTTGCACGGCCGCGCTGCTACTGGCGAGTCCCACGTTTCTCGCGTCGAGCTTCATCGTCGACGATGAACTCCCGGCCATTCTGAGCCGCGCTAACAATGGCGGATTGAAGGTGTTCTGGGCTTGCGTGAGCGCCTGTTTGGCTGACAAGACCAAGCTAATGGATTATCAGGCGCTCCACGACGTGAAGCGGCCGCTTGACCAGCTCAGAAGGTCGCAACTGCATCAGACTCTGGCCGGGATGGCAAAGCGCATGGATGAGGAGTTGCGAAAGGGCGGAAGTTCAGGTCGCGGCACCACACGGGAGAGCGGCACAGGGAGCGCGGATTTAGGGCCGGAGATCGAACTGGACCTCACAATCATGCCCCTTGCGGCGGCCGCCCTGCCGGCCGCGAATCTGACGCGAGGACAGTTCGTGAACCTTCTGAAGGCTGAACTCATCAGCCACCCTATCCTGACGAAGATCGACTACGAGTCCGTGCCGCGCGCGTTGACGTCGAAGCTGTTCATTGTGGTGACCAAGTCGGGAAGGAATCTGGCCGTTACGCATATCGGTGTGGAAGCTATGCCGGTGGCCGCCGTGGAGGCGTGGCAACAGCTTTGCAGCCAGCATTTCGAGGCGTACAAACTTCCGTTCCGGCTGGATTACAACGCGTTGCTGAACGCGGCGGAGTACCAGAGAAGCGAACGAGTGGTAGGGGCGCTGGTGACCTGCCTCCATCGCTACTACGCCTCGATCCTGATGAACGGCGAGTTCGGCCTTGTGGAGGAGATCCACCGCTTGACGCGCGACGTGTCGTTGAATCTGGAGAGGGCCGCGCAAAAGTACGCGCGGTTCGATAATGACGGCGACGAGCGGGCGCTCGGAGAGGTCGCCATTGAGTTGGACAGTGCAATTTCCGCGGTTCACAAACTTGCGCTGGCATGGCGTCTGAACGGCTGAGCCGCGGGAATCGGTTGCTACAATTGAGGGGTGAGCGTTGAACGCGCCAAAGGCGCATTTGCGGAGGCCGGCATTGAGCAGGTGGCCGAGTATTGGAATGCACGGCCGTGCAACATCCGCCATTCGCCGCTGCCGGTAGGCACGCGCGAGTATTTCGACCAGGTTGAGGCGCGGAAGTACATGGTGGAGCCTCATATCCCTGCGTTTGCCGATTTTGCCCAATGGCGCGGCAAGCAGGTGTTGGAAGTGGGCTGCGGCATCGGCACGGACACGATCAATTTTGCGCGCGCGGGGGCGCGGGTGACGGCGGTGGATCTGACGGAGAAGTCGCTCGAGGTGGCGCGGCAGCGGGCGCGCGTGTTCGGGTTGGAAGACCGGATTCAGTTTGTGCAGGCCAACGCCGAGGAGTTGCGGAAGTCGGTCGCCGTGGAGCCGTACGATCTGATCTATTCGTTTGGAGTGATTCACCACACGCCGCATCCGGAGCGCGTGCTCGAAGAATTGCGCGCCTACATGGCGCCGCACACCTCGGTGCGGATCATGGTTTATAACCGGTGGTCGTGGAAGGTGCTGTGGATTTTGTGCGTCTACGGTAAGTTCCAGTTCTGGAAGATCGACCAGTTAATTGCCGAGTATTCGGAAGCCCAGACGGGGTGTCCGGTGACTTACTCGTATTCGCGCACGTCGGGGCGGGCGTGGTTGGAAGCGCATGGCGTGAAGGTGGAGCGGGCGTTTGCCGAACATATCTTCCCCTACAGCATTCCCGAGTATGTGAAGTACGAGTACAAGAAAGTCTGGTACTTCCGGATGCTGCCGGATTTCGCGTTCCGGGCGCTGGAGCGGGCCTTTGGCTGGCACCTGTGCCTGGTGGGGAAGCCGAAGGCGGGTTGAGCGTTTACTCGGGGCCCTTCCCTGCCCTGACTTCGGCGGGCGCGCGCTGGCGGTCGAGCTCATTCAGCTTCAGGCGGAAGGTGAGCGGAATGCGCTGCGGCAGGTAGCAGACCTTCTCATCGCAGGCCTGATAGAAGAACTCGCCGCTGACGGCGGCTTCGGTTGCGGCGCCGAGTTGGGCCTTCAGTTCGTTGGACTGGCCGATGGTGAGTTCGCGTTCGGCAACGAAAGGTTTGTCGTAGACGGCGACGGTTTCGTTGATGGCGGGCAGGCGCAACTGCCGCGAGGCCGGAAAGCGCGGCTTGGCGGCGAGCCAGGCGGGGGTATCGGTCATGGACCAGCGCACGGGCAGGTAGCCGGCCACCTCGGGGGCGTAGACGTGCATGCCGGGTTTGGGTTCGATTTCAACGCGCAGGGTAACCACGCTACCGGGCCACACGGTAGGATTGCTTACACTCGCACGGAGAGTGAGGTGATTGGTGGTGGTTTCCTGGGCGGTGGCGCCGCCGGCAACGTTGAACTCCCGAGTCAGGATGGCGGCGGCGGTGAGGCGTTCGCGGTAGTCTTCCTCGAAGTATTTCTTACGCACAATCCCATTGCGATCGAGTAAGTACGTTACGGGAAATGGGACGCCGTGGAAAGGGCTATCGGCAGGGATATTGGTGTTCAGGATGCCGAAGGCGCGGATGGCTTCCGAGCGCGGGTCGGCGAGTAGGGGATAGGCGAGCGATTTGCGGCGGGCGAAGTCGGCGAGGATCGCGGGGGTGTCGTAGGTGACGGCGGCGACGCGGATGCCGCGGCGTTCAAACTCCTGGGCTTGTTGTCCCAACTCGACCAGTTGGGCTTTGCAGTAGGGTCACCAGTCGGCCGAACGCACGAAGGCGAGCAGGAGGCCGTTGCGGCCGGTGAGGGAACGGAAGTCGCGGGGGCGGCCGGATTGATCGGCGAGGCGAAACGTGGGGATGCGGGATCCGGCGGCGGGGCCGGTGGCGACGTCTTTGCTGGCGGGGGGGAGGGGGCGCAGGCGCGGGGAGGGGCCGACAGTGACGTCGTTGCCGGCGTCGGGGACGGCGCGCGGAGAAGGGGTTTGGGGTGTCAAGGCCACGCCCGCGGCGGCGAGCGCCACGATGATTCTGTATGCCTGCATGTGAGGAGAAACCCTACAGCCACTATAGCGCTCAATTGTCCTTACATTCCCGGCAATGAAAGATTCTTGCAAATGAAAGGAATCGTATAATAATTGCTGTTGTCGCCCGGGTGCGCGGGAACGAGAGCCTGTCCCGCTGAGACGGTTCAGCGTGGGAGCCGCGGCTTACCCGGCGGAAATCGGCGGCAATGCAGGAACCCCGTCGGGCAATCATTGCAAAGGCAAGTAAATTGCTGATACGGGTGTATGGGAAGGAAGGGCTCCACGGTGTCTGTTGTCCGGAACGAATCCGGCAGCCGGTTATTTTCAAGCTGGACCAGCTTGGATGGGGCGAGTAAAAGCATTACACCTTCTCACGCATTCCGTGATGCGTTTGGATGGACGGAACAGCAACAGGCCGTTCCGGGGTTTTGGCCTGGATTGTTGAGCCAAGAGGAACGTGAGTCTTACCTGGACGCGGTGGGCAAGGCGGTGCGCGAGGGGTTTGCCACGCTGAGCTTCCACTTCCGGGACGCGAGCGGGGAGTGGCAACCCGGGTACGAAGTGCTGGTGTTGGAGACGGGCGCGGGCGGCAAACGGGGCGTGGCGGGAATGCTGGTGTGCGGGGCGGGCAGTGTGACCGGGATGCTGCGCTTCCGGGAAGAGGTTTGGGGGGCGTGGGCGTGCGCGGGCGAGGAGTTTTTCGTGGAGGTGCTGGCGGCGCTGGCGGCATGCACACAGGCCGATTTTGGGCTGGTGGGCGAGATTGTGGAGACGGCCGGGGGGCGGGCGATCCGGAGTTTCGCGGTGCGCGACCAGGGCAAGCCGGCCGGGAATTTCACGGTGCCGGTGAAGGGCACGCCGTGCGAGCAGGTGCTGCTGGGGCAGGTTTGCTACTATCCGTCGGGCGTGCAGTCGTTGTTTCCGGAAAGCCGTTGGCTGGCGCAGGAGGGCATGCAAGCCTACTACGGCATTCCGTTGCGGGACGCGGCCGGGGATCCGCGCGGGCTGTTGATGCTGATGTTTTGCGAGCCGCAGCCGGAGGTGGAGCGGCTGACAGGGCTGGTGGAGCTGGTGGTGAGCCGGGCGTCGGTGGAGTTTGAGCGGTTGCTGGCGCAGCGGCAGCGGGTGGAGAGCGAGGAGCGGTTCCGGCAGATTGCGGAAACGATTCAGGACGGCTTTTGGGTGATGGACGCGCGGCAGAACCGGCTGACGTATGCGAGCCCGTCGTTTGAGCGGATATGGGGGGCGCCGCCGGCGGAACCGGAGGGGCGGCAGGCCTGGCGGGAGTTGATCTCGTCGCAGGCGGACTTGTTGCGGGAGATGCCGTTGACGCGCGAGTTTCAGATTGCCGCCGAAGACGGGTCGCCGCGGTGGATTCGGGACCGTTCGTTTCCGGTGGAGGGGGCCGACGGCGAGTGCGATCGCGTGATTGGGGTGAGCCGCGACGTGACCGATGAAAAGATGTCGCTCGAGGCGCTGTGGGAGAGCCAGCAGTTTGTGCTGACGGTGGCCAACGCGCTGCCCGCGCTGCTGTATTTGTGGGACCTCGAAGAGGGGCGCCTCTCGTTGATGAACCAGTATTCGCGGGAGATGTTCCGCACCGAGGTGGACGAGGAGCCTTCGTCGGATCTGAACCCGGTGGAGGCGATTCATCCATCGGACCTGGTGAAGCTGCGCGTGCTTCGGCGGCAGTTGGCGAGCAGCGAGGGAGGGGCGTCGATTACGACCTCGTTCCGGCTGCGGCAGGAGGACGGGGCGTACCGGTGGTTCAGCGGGCGCGAGACGATTTTTCAGCGCGGCATATCGGGGGCGGCCAAGCAGATTCTGGGCGTGGCGCACGACATCAGCGAAAACATACGGTTGGAGCAGGAGCTGCTGCACAGCGCGCTGCATGACCGGCAAACGTCGCTTCCGAACCGCATCCTGTTCGAAGAGCGGCTGGAGCAGGCGGCGCGGCGCGCGCAGCGGGAGCCGGGGCAGGTGCTGGCGGTGCTGCTGCTGGACCTGGACCGTTTCCAGCGCGTGAACGACGGGCTGGGCCACAAGGCGGGCGACGCGGTGCTGGTGGCGCTGGCGCGGCGGCTGGAACTGTGCGTGCGCGAGGGCGACACGGTGGCGCGGTTCGGCAGCGATGAGTTTGGGGTGTTGATCGAGGGCCTGCAATCGCCGGACGAAGCGGACCTGGTGGCAGCGCGCCTGCTGACGACGGTAAGCCAGCCCGTGGACGGACTGCCGCAGCCGGTGCATCTTTCGGCGAGCCTGGGGATTTCGCTGTCGAGTTCGGGCAACGCCGATCCGCGCGAGATGATGCGCGAGGCCGAGATGGCGCTTTCGAGCGCGAAGCAGAACGGGCGGGGGACCTACCGTGTGTTCGACGCGGCCGAGCATCGGGGAACGGCGGGGCGGCTGCGATTGGAATCGGAGCTGCGGGCGGCGATTCAACTGGACCAGTTCGAACTGCTGTATCAGCCGATTTGCGAGTTGTCGACGTGGGCGGTGGCTGGGTTCGAGTGTCTGCTGCGGTGGCGGCATCCGGAGCGCGGGCTGCTTGCGCCGCGCGACTTTCTGGACGAAGCCTGGGACGCGGGGCTGATGGAGCCGGTGAGCGATTGGGTCTTGAAGACCGCCTGCGCGCGGCTGGCCGAGTGGCGGCGCGTGAACCCGGAGATTTACCTCAGCATCAACATCGACGGCAGGCAGTTCAGCCAGCCGGACTTTGTGAGCCACATTGGCGGACAGTTGCGCGACGCCAAGCTGCCGCCGGGGGCGCTGCACCTGGAGGTGACCGAGACGGCGATCTCGTCGAACCTGGAAGAGGCGGCGGCGCTGCTGCGGCGGTTGAAAATGCTGGGGGCGGCGATCATGCTGGACGATTTCGGGATTGGCTTTTCGTCGCTGAGCCGTTTGAGCCGGCTGCCGATCGACGCATTGAAGATGGACCGCAGCTTCTTGGAGTCGCTGGGGACGAACAGCTCCGATCCGGTGGTGCTGCGGGCGATGCTGACGCTGGCACGCGACCTGAAGATGCGGACGATCGTGGAAGGCGTGGAGACCGAAGAGCAGGCGACGATGCTGCGCGAAGCGGGTTGCCAGTTCGCGCAGGGGTTCTATTTGTATCAGCCGCTGGACGAGGACGAGGCGGTGCGGCTGCTGCTGCCGCAGTCGGCCGCGCCCGCGCATTGACGCGGGGAATGGGGCTTCGCGGGACGGAGCCTACTTTACGCTCTTGCTTAAGCGCCGGAAGTACTCGGCCACCGATTCCTGATAGCCGGGAGGCACCGGGCGCGTCACGGTGCTGCGCACCTGGCCCGAGGATTTGCCGTCGAGTTGGCGCCGTAGCTGGAGCTCGATCTGTTCGAGGCCGGCAAGGACCTGGGAGCGAAGCTGTTCGACGAGTTCGGGATTGCCTTTGAAGCGGGCCGGATCGAGGCGCTGCATTTCGCGGATCATGTCGTTGACGTCGCGCGAGAGTTCGGGGCTTTCGCCGTTCAATTGCGAGCGCATAGATTGCAGGTCGCGCATGCTTTCGCGGTAGGCCTGTTCGACCGCGCGGGGATCGGCGGGGCCGCCGTTGCCGGGGGCGTTGGGCGAGTAAGTGCCGTCGTTCATGGCGGAGTCGTTATTGCCCTGGCCGCGTGAGCCGCCCGAGGAGGTGCGATAGCCGTCGTTGCCGCCTTGGGACTGGCCGCTTTGGCGTCCACCCTGGCCGCCGGCGGCGGCGGAACCCTGCTGCTGGCCGCCCTGGTTGCCCTGGCCGCTTTGGCTTTGCTGGCCCTGGCCCCGTTGTTGGCCGCCCTGTTGGCCGGCGGATTGCTGGCCTTGACCGCGCTGGCCCTGGCCTTGCTGGCCCTGGCTCTGCTGATTCTGGCCTTGTTGATCGCCGGATTGGCCCTGGCCGCGCTGGCCGTCGCCGGAGCGCTGGCCTTGCTGGCCCTGCTGCTGGCCGCCCTGGCGTCCGGCGGCCTGCATCTGCTGGCGCATACGTTCGACCTTATCGAGGGCGCTTTCGAGTCCCTGCTTCTTGGGATCGTCTTTGCCGCCCTGGCCCATCATGCGCTGCGCTTCTTTGACCTGGTCGCGGAGCTTGTCGATCATTTGCGTGACGGGCTGTTCGCGGAGGTAGGTGTATTGGCCCATGCCGTTGCGGATGGCGTCGGCGCCGTATTTGAGGCGGAGGCCGAGTTCGTTCTGCTGCATGTCGCCGAGGGCTTCGCGGAGCTTGGTCGCGGCGGGGCGGTCGCTGGAGGCGAGGCTGCGCGCGGTTTCCTGCATCTCCTTTTCGAGGCGGGCGAGTTCATCGGCCATGCCTTGTTTCTGGCCGGCGAGCTCTTCGTTCTGTTTGCGGTTGGCACCGGGGTTCTGCATGCCCTGCGCCTGTGCGTTGGGATTGCCGAAGGTTTGGCGGAGCTTGTTGGAGAGTTCGTGCTGCTGGTTGGCGAGATTCTCGGCGCGCTCGGCGATGCGGTCCATGCGATTGCCGGAATCCTGGCGCCGCATGCCGGAGAGGGAGTCGGCGGCTTCGCGGAGGCGTTCAGCGGCGCGGCGCGCTTCGGCTTCATTGCCGGCTGCGCTTTGTTCCTGGCCGGCCTGCGAGGAGGCG
>CAYUZM010000121.1:8171-10611 GCA_964449665.1 uncultured Solibacteraceae bacterium | reverse complement strand
GCTGCCCACCGTGGCCAACGTGGAACTGCAACCGCTGGCGGCGCAGGCCGAGCGCGTGGCGACGGCGCTCGAGTTGGTGGGCGATCCGCTGCCCGCCGCCGACCGCACGGCCCTGCGCGCGGCCAAGACCGTCGAGGCGATTCAAGACATTCTCGATAAGCACTGTCTGGTGGGCGTCAACATCAATCCCGAGTCGCGCGTGAAGGCGCAACAGGGCGAGGCGCGCCCCGAGTTGATGGAACAGGGCTGGCGCACGTTTCTGGTGAAGGTGCACAACGAAGCGGGCATCACCGCCGTGCTCGCCGTCGATTCGATCAACGCCGGCCAGTTGGCGAACACGGGCGCGGGCATGGTGGGCCGCCGCTGGATCGATTTGCAGATGTTCAATCGCCAGCCGCTGAAGGGCCATCTGTCGGGACTCGAAGTCGAGTACCGCGTGCTGCAGATCTATTCGAAGGACGCGGGCAAACGCGAGGCGAAGCTGTCGTTCGATGTCGGCCAGGGCACGCAGGACCTGGGCTTCCGCAGCGACGTGGACATTCTCTTCACGGCCAAGGCCGCGCCGCGCGTCAGCTTCCGCGTGCTCGATTGGAACGGCCAGCCGACAACGGCGGCGTTTGAAGTTCGCGACGCCAAGGGGCGCGTGTATCCTTCGCAGGCCAAGCGCTTGGGCGGCGATTTCTTCTTCCATCCGCAGGTCTACCGGGCCGATGGCGAGTCGCTCAACCTGCCCGCGGGCGAATACACGGTGAAGTATTCGCGCGGGCCGGAGTATCTCGGCAGAACGCAGCGGCTGACCGTCGGCGACAAGCCCGTGGAGGCCACGTTCAAGCTCGAGCGCTGGATCGATCCGGCCTCCATGGGCTGGTATTCGGGCGATCACCACATCCACGCGGCCGGGTGCGCGCACTATGAGCGTCCGACCGAAGGCGTCTATCCCAAAGACATGATGCGCCACGTGCTGGGCGAGGATTTGAAGATCGGCAGCGTCCTCACGTGGGGACCCGGCTGGTACTTCCAGAAGACGTTCTTCGAAGGCAAGGACAACGAGGTTTCGAAGGCCGACTACAAGATCCGCTACGACGTGGAAGTGAGCGGCCACCCTTCGAGCCACACCGGGCACATCGTGCTGCTCGGCCTCAAAGAGCAGGACTTCCCCGGCACGCAGCGCATCGAAGACTGGCCCACGTGGGGCATCCCGATTTTGAAATGGGCGAAGGGGCAGAACGCGGTGACCGGCTATGCGCACTCCGGCTGGGGCCTTGTGATTCCCGAGCCGCCGGGCGAAGTGAAGCGGCTGAGCTACGAGCCGATGCCGTTCGATGGCATTGGCGCGAACGAGTACATCGTGAGCGCGACACAAGGCGTGACGGACTTTATCTCCACCGTCGATACGCCGTGGCCGTATGAGCTCATGATCTGGTATCACGTGCTGAACTCCGGCTATCGCACGCGCATCAGCGGCGAGACGGATTTCCCGTGCATCTACGGCGAGCGCGTGGGCCTCGGCCGCAGCTACGTGAAGCAGCAGGCGCTGAACTACAGCGACTGGGTGCTGGGCATTCGCGAAGGGCGCAACTATGTGAGCGACGGCAAGAGCCACCTGATGGACTTCAAAGTGAACGACGCCGTGATGGGCGTGGGCGAAAGCGAACTGAAGCTGAACATTCCGGGCATGGTGAAGGTGTCGGCGAAGGTGGCGGCACGGCTCGACGAAACGCCGGACAACGCCATTCGCGGCCTGCGCGTGGACCAGAAACCGTTCTGGCATATCGAGCGCGCGCGGCTGGGCGTTTCGCGCAAGGTTCCGGTGGAGGTGATTGTGAACGGCGAACCGGTGGCCCGGCGCGAGATCGAGGCCGACGGCAAGCTGCAGGACATCAGCTTCGACGTGATGATCGACCACAGCTCGTGGGTGGCGCTGCGCATTCTGCCCAGCTCGCACACGAACCCGGTGTGGGTAACCGTACGCGGCAAACCCGTGCGCGAGCGCAAGAGCATCGAGTGGGCGCTCGATGGAGTGGACCGCTGCTTCAAGCAGAAGATCGGCCGCATCCGGCTGTCCGAGCAGGGCCCGATGACGCAGGCCTACGACGAAGCGAAGGCGGCCTACAAGGCGCGGCTGGCCGAGGCGCGGCCGTAGGGAAGGACGTCGGGTTGGAGCGCACAGCGCCAAGCCCGCAGGGCGCAGGCTGCGTTGTGCGCCGTGAAGTAAAACAGCTTGCACAGCGCCAAGCCCGCGGGGCGCAGGCTGCGTCGTGCGCGGCGTAAGAAAACGGCTCGCACCAATAAGGAAAGGGGCCCTCGAAAAGGCCCCTTTGCCGTGTCACTCAGGTTTGACCCTGTGTTTGGTACTTCTTGGTCCCCTTCTGTTCGGGGTCATATTGCCGGGTCGCAGATGCGCCGCTACAATATCACATCCGCGATTGCTTTCCCCTGC
>CAYUZM010000121.1:4303-8161 GCA_964449665.1 uncultured Solibacteraceae bacterium | reverse complement strand
TGCAATTAAAATACAGATTGCCGAGGATGAACTCGTCTTTGGCAGGCTGCAGTCGCGCCGGATCGGCCGAGTAGAGCGCGCCCGTAAGGCCATATTCGGAATCGTTGGCGAGCGCGAGCGCATGGTCGAAATCGCGCGCCTTGGTGACGGCGAGCACGGGGCCGAAAATCTCTTCGCGAAAGATCGTGGCCGTGTTTTCGATATCGGCGATGATCGTCGGCTGAATGAAGTGCCCATCCAGGCCAGCCACGGCGCTGCCGCCCGCGATGAGGCGTCCTTCCTTCTTGCCCTGTTCGATGTATTCGAGAATCGTCTTCTTCGCTCCGGCGTTGATCACCGGCCCCATGAAGTTGGCCGGATCGTCCGCCGGGCCGACGGTGAGTTTCGCGGCGCCCGCGGCCAGACGCTCAATGATGGCGTCATAGACCGCCGCGTCCACAATGGCCCGCGAGCAGGCTGAACACTTCTGCCCTTGGAATCCGAACGCGGCGGCAAGAATGCCCGACGCAGCCGCATCGAGATCGGCATCATCGGCGACCACAATCGCGTCCTTCCCACCCATCTCGGCGATCACGCGCTTGATCCAAATCTGCCCCGGCTGCGTTTCGGCTGCCAGCCGGTTGATGTGCAGACCAACGGCCTTCGAGCCCGTGAAGCTGATGAAGCGCGTCTTGGGATGCGCGACGAGCGTGTCGCCCACGGCCGCGCCCGCGCCGGGCAGGAACTGGTAGGCGTCGGCGGGGAAGCCAGCTTCGGCGAGCACCTCGGTGAACTTCGCGGCGATAGTGGGCGTATCGGAGCTGGGCTTGATGACGACGGTGTTGCCCGCCACCAGCGCGGCCACCGTCATGCCGGCCAGGATGGCGAGCGGAAAGTTCCACGGCGGAATCACGATGCCCACGCCGAGCGGAAGGTAGCGCAAGTGGCCGCGCTCGCCGGGCATTTGCACCAGCGGCTCGGGCGCGGCGTGGCGCAGCATGAGGCGCGCATAGTAGTCGCAGAAATCGATGGCTTCCGCCGTTTCGGCTTCGGCCTCGTTCCAGCTCTTACCCGCTTCCAGCGTGAGCCAGGCGTTGAACTCCAGCTTGCGGCGCTTCAGAATCTCAACCACTCGGAAGAGCGTCCGCACGCGTTCCTCCGCGGGCGTGCGCGCCCAGGCCGGGAAGGCCGCGAATGCCGCCTCAACGGCGTCGCGCGCGTCTTCGGCCGTGCCCTTGCCATGAATCCCCACGACTTCGGAGGGACGCGAGGGATTGAACGACGCAAACGTCGCCGGCAACTCACGGCGCGCACCGCCGATCCACGGCCAATACGTGCGCCCAAACTGCGAGCGCACCATCGCCAGCGCCTCTTCCATGGCCTTGCGCGCAGCGGGCTGCGTGAAGTCCGTGTAGGGCTCGTTGCGGAACGGCGGCAGCGCGGAGAGATTCACGGCAGTGGCGGTTAGCCCTCCACCATTTTGCGGCCGCGGTCAAACAGGTCGGCCGCTTCGTCGGCGATCTGGCGGCCTTTGTCATAGAGGTGGCGGCCATGGTCCATCAGGTCCTTGCCTTTGTCGGCCAGCCGGTCGCGGCCCTCGCTGGCTTTGCCGCGAATCAGACGGCGCGTCTCTTCGCCCGAAGCGGGGGCAAACAGCAGCGAGATGGTCGCGCCCAACGCCACGCCCGCTGTAAACCAAATGACTTTTGAGTTATCCGAAGCCATAATCAGAACCTCCTGTTCTCAATTCAATTGTAGTGCCCGTGAATAGGCTATGGTGGAGACATGAGTGAACATGCTGAGTGGGTTGTGGTCTTCCGCTCCATGGATCCGTCGGCGCGGGAAGATGCTCAAAACGCGCAGGCCCTTCTTTCGGATGCGGGATTCACTGCCGAATTGCTGGACGATTCCGATGAAGACGCCCCGCCCGGAAGCTTTGCCGTGCGGGTGCCCGCGGCGCGCGAATCGGCGGCGCTCGAGGTGTTGCGCGAGGCCGCGGCCGATGCCGCCGAGCCGCAAATTGGCGATCCGTCGGCGGCGATGGATTTGAAAGAGATTTACGAAGGCCAGGGCACGACGGCCGAATTGGAAGCGATGTCGATCGAGGCGATCCTGAAAGCCAACGACATTCCCTGCGTCGTGCAGGGCGCCTCGGAGATTCCCACGCTGCCGTTCGTGGTGCTGGTGCCGCAGCGCGACGTGGAGCGCGCGATGGCCATTCTCGAGGAGGCCAAAGCGTCGGGACCGGCGGCGGCGGATGCCGCGCAGGGCGTTTAGAACGGCATCTGACGGTTGAACACCGGCTGCTCGCGCACGGGCCACCGTTGTGTCTCGGCGCGGATGCGGGAGCCGTCGGTGCGCACGGTGACCATTCCCAGCTGATCGGTGCGCAACACGCGCACGCCGCGTTCAGCCAGGCGCGCGAGCACTTCGTCGTGCGGATGGCGGAACTGGTTGTCCTGCCCGGCGGAGATAACCGCGAACGTGGGGTGGACCGCGTCGAGAAATTCCGCGGTGGTGGACGTGCGGCTGCCGTGGTGCCCCAGCTTGAGCACATCGGCGCGCAGGGCTTCCGGCTCGGCCGTCAGTTCATATTCGGCCTTGCGTTCGGCGTCGCCGGTGAGCAGAAACGCGTGGCGGCCAAAGCGCGCGCGCAGAACGAGCGAGTCGTTGTTATCCGTTTTGCCGCCCGTGCGCGGCGCGTGCGGTGAGAGCACTTCGATCATCGCGCCGGAGAGCGTAACGCGGTCGCCCGCGCTTTTGCACACCACGCGCACGCCCACTTCACGCGCGGTTTGCAGCAGGCTCTGGAGAGGCGCGTGGTCGGGCAGCGCGGAGAGCCATAGCTCGCGCGGCGTGAAGTTGCGCAGCACGGCTTCGAGACCGCCGATATGGTCCTGGTCGGCATGCGTGAGCGCGACGATGTCGAGGTGGCGGAAGCCGCGCGACCACAGGTAGGGCGAGACGACGCCTTCGCCGGTATCGAGCCGGGGCGCCTTGCCGTTGATGCGCGGCAGCCCGCCACCGTCGATGAGCATGGTCTCGCCGCCGGGGGCGACCAGCAACAGGCTGTCCCCTTGTGAGACATCGACGGCGGTCATTTCGAGCGTGCCGCCGTACGTTTCGGGCTCGAACGGGTGCGTGACGACGACGGCCAGCAGCGCGGCCGCCAGCATTGCCGGCGCGGGCCAGAGTCCACCGCGGCGGCGTTGGAGTTCGACGGCCAGCCAGGCAAGCGCGCACGCGGCGGCGAGCGCCAGCCAGGCAGGCGCGTCCGGAATGCGGTAGGCGGGGTCCCATGCGGAGAGCCATCGGGCCAGCGAATGCGATAAGCGGACCAGAAACTCCGTGATCCGCACCAGCGGCGGAAAACCGGTGAGCAGCGCGAGCGTCCCGGTGGGCACGGCCCAGGTCATCAGCGGCGTGACGGCGAGGTTGGCCAGGAAGCCGGAAAGCGGCGCGCGATGGAAGAAGAGAATCATCGGAATAGTGAGCGCGGCCTGCATGAGCGTGCTCACCAACGTCAGTTCGGCCAGTAGGGCGGCGGCGCGCCCGGCGAGCGAAACCGCCATCAGAACCCGTTCGCGCGCCAGGCCGTAGCGCAGTTCCAGGAAGCGCGCGGCGAGTTTGATCTCAAGGAACAGCGCGGCAACCGGCCGCGGCCAATGGAAGTCGACGCGCTGCGTGGTGAGCAGCGCGAAGGCCGTTCGGTAAGGGCGCAGCTTGAGTTGCGAGAGCGGACCGGCGACCAGTCCGAGAATGCCGACGGCGAGGAAGGAGAGCTGGAAGCTCGCCTCAAAGAGCTGCTGCGGATCGATGCAAAGGAACACGAAGCCGGTGAGCGCGAGCAGGTTCACGAGATTCGCGCGGCGGTGAAAG
>CAYUZM010000121.1:0-4293 GCA_964449665.1 uncultured Solibacteraceae bacterium | reverse complement strand
GGTGTCTCGTGCCGCGAGCGTGGCGGCTTTGCCCCCCGGCGGCGCGGACCACGGGCGCTTCTCCGCCGCAAAGCAGCGCATAGAGCCACACCAGCGCCGACGTCACCAGAAAGCGCACCAGCGGATGGCCGGGAAAGAGGCGGAACAGCAGCAGGATCACGGTGCTGAGCGTGGTGATGTGCAAACCGGAAACGACGAGCACGTGATAGGTCGAGGTGCGGCGAAAATCGTCGCTCCAGGCCGGATCGAGCCGCGAGGCGTCCCCCAGCAGCGCGGCGCGCAGGATGCCGTTCACGTAGGGGTCGGCGCCGAAGGTGCGGTCGAGCGCCCCCAGCGCGCGCGTGCGCAGCGCCGCCACCCAGGCGCGCCACGGCGAACCGCAAGCTACGGGCAGGGTGCGCCGCGCGGGTGCACCGGAGATGGAACCGAGCCAGAAGACATCGCGCCGCGACAGGTAGCCGGCGAAGTCGAAGGCGCCGGGGTTTTCGAAGTTGCGCGGCTCGCGAAAGCGGGCGTCCACCTCGACGCGCTGACCGTAGTGCAGCTCGGGCGGCGCTTCGCCTTTGCGCAGGTAGAGGTTCATGCGCGCGCGGGCGCGCGGGGCGAGTTCAAGGATGAACTGTGCTCGATCCTCCGACCACGCAGGCGATTCAACCACGCAGCCTTCGGCGGCCACGATTTCGCGCGGGCCTGCGTCCAGTCTGGGCGTGGGCAGGTTGCGGTTGTGGATCTCAACCGTTGCGCCCAGCCACAGGAACAACGCGCCGAGCGCGGCGGGAGTGGCGCGCGAAGCCCAACGCCAGGCCGCGAGGGCGAGCAGCGCGCTCAACGCCAGCGCCACGGCCGTCTCGTGTGGCTGCATCACCAGGCCGCGCGAGGCGACAATGCCCAGCGTGAGCGCGAGGAATGGAACGAGCACGGGCGCGGACATGCCAAAAACCCCTTGGAATGAGGTGCAAAAAAGGAGCCGCGCCTCTCCCTCGGCGTGCGGGGGCAAGGCGATTTTCGCGTGTTAGGCTGGTTTTATGCAGCTGTCTCGTCTCGCCGCCGTGAGTGTGCTCGGCGCCGCCACTTTGCTGGGCGCCGACAATCTCTCCAACCGCCGGGCTCCCGGTTTTTCGTTGATGGACATCAACTACATTCAGCACGACCTGGCCGATTATCGCGGCAAAGTAGTGCTGGTGGAGTTCATCCGCACGGATTGCCCCGTGTGCCAGGGCTTCACGTCGATCATCGAAAAGATCCGCGCGAAGTTTGGCGAGCGCGTCGAAGTGATCACCATCGTGAACACGCCGCCTGATTCGCAGCCCGCGGTGTTGAACTTCATCGCCACCTACAAGGTGAAGAACCCGGTGCTGTTCGATTGCGGCCAGGTGGCGGCTTCTTATATGAAGCTGACGCCGCAGAACCCGCAGATCTCCCTGCCGCACTTCTTCGTCATCGATCAGCAGGGCACGATTCGGAGCAACTACTCCTATTCCGGCGTGACCGAGGCCTACTTCACCGGCGACGCCACGCCGCTGGTAAACGAGATCGAAACGCTGCTGCGCCTGCCGGCGCCGGGCGCGCCCGGCGCCAAGCGGCCCGGCGACGGGCGGTAAGGACAGCCGATCAAGATAAGATGGATTTCGGCCTGGCGGTTTGCCACGGCCTCCTCTGAGGAAGCTTCATGCCCAGCGATACGCTCACAGTTACAGACAACCGGACCGGCAAGATGTTCGAACTTGCCATTGAGAACGAGACGATCCGCTCCATCGATCTCCGCAAGATGAAAGTGGATGCCGAAGACTTCGGTTTGATCACCTACGATCCCGGCTACATGAACACGGGATCCTGCCGCAGCCGCATCACCTTTATCGATGGCGACAAGGGAATTTTGCGCTACCGGGGCTATCCGATCGACCAACTGGCCGAGCATTCGAGCTACCTGGAGACGTGTTGGTTGATTCTCAAAGGCGAGCTGCCGTCGAGCGCGGAGCTGGCGGCGTTTGCCAAAGAGATCACGGGCGCAATGGACGTGCCCGATAACTTCAAAGCGTTCATGTCGAGCTTCCCGCGCGACGCCCACGCAATGGGATTGGTGCAGGCCGCCATTGCCGCGCTGGGCACCTATCACTCGTCGTCGAAGAAAGTGCTCGACGCCGCCGAACGCCGCGTTCATATCCGGAATCTGCTTGCGAAGGTGCCGACGCTGGCCGCCTACGCCTATCGCCACAACGCCGGGCTTCCTTTTGTGGGGCCCGACAGCAGCCTGAGCTACACGGCGAACTTCCTGAACATGATGTTCAACAAAGGCGGCGCCAGCAGCGCTCCGAATCCGGTGCTCGAACACGCGCTGGATGTGTTGTTCATTCTGCACGCCGACCACGAGCAGAACTGTTCGACCTCCACCATGCGCATGGTGGGAAGCGCGCAGACCGATCCCTACGCCTCGCTGTCGGCCGCCTCGGCCGCGCTGTACGGCCCGCTGCACGGCGGCGCCAACGAAGCCGTGCTCATCATGCTGAACGAGATCGGCACCAAGGACAACATTCCCCAGTTCATCGAAGGCGTGAAGGCCGGCCAAGGCCGCTTGATGGGCTTCGGCCACCGCGTCTACAAGAACTACGATCCGCGCGCGCGCATCGTGAAACAGTGCGCCGACGAGGTGTTCGAAGTTACGGGCCGCAACCCGCTGATTGAGGTCGCCGTCGAGTTGGAACGGATCGCGCTCGAAGACGAGTACTTCGTGAAGCGCAAGCTCTACCCGAACGTCGATTTCTATTCCGGCATCATATACGAGGCGATGGGCTTCCCGACCGAAATGTTCACGGTGCTGTTCACCATCGGCCGCACGGTGGGCTGGTTGGCGCAGTGGGAAGAGCTGCTCAACGATAGCGATCAGAAGATTGCCCGTCCGCGCCAGGTCTATCTGGGTGAGGAGATTCGCGATTATGTCCCCGCTGACAAACGGCCCTGAGCCGCTTTCGAAACGCAATTGGAATACCGTGAGGAGGCTCGCCCTGGTGGCGGGCCTTCTTGCTTCCGTGGCGCTCGCTCCGGCCGCGCGCGCGCAGGATTTCGACCTCCTGGTGCGCGGTGGAAAGGTCGTCGACGGCACCGGGAATCCGTGGTTCCGCGCCGACGTCGGCATCAAAACCGGTAAGGTGGCCGCGATTGGCGACCTGAAAGGCAAGACCGCCGCGCGCGTGATCGAAGCCGCCGGGCTCGTGGTCGCGCCCGGCTTCATCGACATTCATAACCACTCCGACGACACCCTGCTCACCGACGGCAACGCCGAGAGCATGGTGCGCCAGGGTGTCACGTCGATGATCTTCGGCGAAGGCGGATCGGCCGCGCCCTCACAAGAGTTCCCGCGCCTGCGCGACTACTTCGCGGCGCTCATGGCCAAGGGCATCTCGACAAACATCGGCACCTATGTCGGCTCGTCGCAGGTGTGGGTACATGTGCGCGGTTCCAAGCCCGCACCGCCCGAAGCGGCCGAATTGGAACGTATGCGCCAGATCGTGCGCGAGGCGATGACCGATGGCGCCCTCGGCGTGGCAAGCTCGCTCAGCGGCCCGCCCGGCAATTGGATCGACACGAACTCGATGGTGGAGATGTGCAAGCAGGCCGCGCCGTTCGGCGGCATCTACTCCACGCACATGCGCACCGAGGGCCATGGCGTGTTCAACGCCGTGGCCGAGTCGCTCGACATCGGCAAGCGCGCCGGCGTGCCGGTGGACATCATCCATTTGAAAATTGCCGAGCACAAATTGTGGGGCAAAATGCCGGAACTGGTGGCGAGCATCCAGAACGCGCGCAATCAGGGCCAACAGGTGACGGCCAACGTCTACCCCTACCGCGCCGGGCAGAACAACCTGTCGAGCATCGTGCCGCCCTGGGCGCACGAGGGCGGACGCGACGCCTTGCTGAAGCGGCTGAGCGATGCCTCCCTGCGCGACCGCCTGCAGAAGGAGATTCGCGAAGGCATTCCCGGGACCGACTGGTATAACCACTACACGGCCACCGGATCGTGGGAAGGCATGCTGCTGGTGAACCTGTCGGGCGCGGCCTACAAGCAGTTCGAAGGCAAGCGCATGAACCAGGTGATCGCCGCGCTGCTGCCCGAAATGCAGAAGACGAATCCGCAGGCCAACGATGTGGACGTGCTGTTCCGCGTGCTGCTCGAAAATCGCGGCTCCGTGCCCACTGTCTACTTCCATCACTCCGAGCAGGACATGCGCTATGCGCTGGCCCAGCCGTTCCTGAGCCACGGGTCCGACGGCACGGCCGGCCCAACCACCGGACCCC
>CAYUZM010000120.1:0-10705 GCA_964449665.1 uncultured Solibacteraceae bacterium | reverse complement strand
GCTTGACGGGCGTGGAGAAGCCGACGCCGCCGGTAGTGTGAGGGAGCAGTGGCTTGAGGGAAATCAGCAGGAGTGAGGGAGCACATCGATGATGACTCGGAGAGAACTGGGAGCGGCCGCGCTGGCGGCTCCGTTTGTTCACACGGCGGCGAAGGGTCAGGGGCGGGAGCGGCCGAACGTGATTCTGATCATGAGCGACGATCAGGGCTATGGGGATTTGTCGCTCCATGGGAATCCCCATTTGCGGACGCCGCACTTGGACCGCATCGGCAACGAGGGCGCGCAGTTCACTCAGTTTCAGGTTTGCCCGGTGTGTTCGCCGACGCGGTCGTCGCTGCTGACGGGACGTTACAACTACCGGACGGGCGTGGTGGACACGTATCTGGGGCGGTCGATGATGTGGCCGGACGAAGTGACGCTTGCCGAGATGTTGCAGCCGGCGGGCTATGCGACCGGGATTTTCGGCAAGTGGCATTTGGGCGATAACTATCCGCTGCGGAGCATTGATCAGGGGTTTCAGGAATCGGTGGTGTGCACGGGCGGCGGGCTGACGCAGCCGTCGGATCCTCCGGGAAACCATTACCAGGACCCGATGCTGCTGGTGAATGGCAAATGGGAGAAGCGGGCGGGCTACTGCACCGATATCTTCTTCAACGAGACGATCCGGTTTATTGAGAAGCACCGGCGCGACCGGTTCTTTGCCTATGTGGCGACGAACGCGCCGCATACGCCGCTGGAGATTGCCGAAGACTATTGGAAGCCGTTCGCGGCGATGGGGCTGGACGAGACGACGGCGAAGGTGTACGGGATGTGCCGCAACCTGGACGAGAACGCCGGGCGGCTGCTGGCGGCGATGGAGCGGCTGGGCGTGGCGAACGACACGATTCTGATCTTCATGACCGATAACGGGCCGCAGCAGGCGCGGTTCAACGCGGGGATGCGGGGGCGGAAGGGGACGGTGTACCAGGGCGGAATTCGCGTGCCGTTCTTTGTGCGCTGGCCGGGGCGGGTGAAGCCTGGGAAAGTCGACCGGATTGCCGCGCACATCGACGTGACACCGACGCTGGCGGAGATTTGCGGGGCGAAGCTGCCGTCGGGACGCACGATTGACGGCAAGAGCCTGGCGCCGCTGTTACGGGGCGAGGGCGCGGGCTGGGCGGACCGGACGTTTTACACGCAGTGGCATCGCGGGGAGGTGCCGGAACTGTTCCGCGACTGCGCGGCGCGGACGCAGCAGTACAAGCTGGTCAACGGCAAGGAGCTGTACGATGTGGCGGCCGATCCGGAGGAGAAAACGGATCTGGCGGCGGTGCGGCCGGAGGTGGCGACCCCGGTGGTGGCCAGAATGCGGAAGGGTGTGGAGGAGTGGTTTGCCTCCGTTGCGGCGGAACGGAATTTCGCTCCTCCGCGGATTGCGCTCGGAGCGCCGCAAGCGAATCCGGTGACGTTGACGCGGCAGGACTGGCGGGGACCGAAGGCGGGATGGGAGGCGGCGTCGATCGGACATTGGGAGGTTGATGTGGCGCGCGGGGGGCGGTTTGACGTGACGGTGCGGTTTGCGAAGGCGGCCGAGGCGGGGACCGTGGAGGTGAAGTTGGGTTCGTTTCGCGGAACGAAGGAGTTTGCGGTGGGGGCGGAGACGGCGACGGTGGCGGGCGCGGAACTGGCGAAGGGGCCGGGGCAACTGGCGCCGCTGGTGACGGTGGGCCGGGCGGAGCGGGGCGCGCAGTATGTGGATGTAAAGAGACTCGGATGACGGGGTGATTGCGCGGCGCGAAGAACGGTTGACGTAGAGTACTTTTTTATGTAAAGTACATTCGATGACACATCGAATGAGGGCGCGGGACCGCGCCGGCCGCGGTTGGCTTCCCGCCATCGCCGGACTGCTTGTGGCGGCGGCCACGGGCGCGTGGCTGCTGACGGGCTACATGAAGCAGCCGGTGCATCCGGACGCGCAGGCGATCGCTTCGGTGACGCAGAAGGAACCCTCGCCGAAATGGGCGGCGGCGGTGGCGGGCGCGCGGCGCACGATTCGCGCGAGCATTGCCGCCGAAAACGTGCCGGGGCTGTCGGTCGCGGTTGGCGCCGGTGGCGAGATTGTGTGGAGCGAGGGCTTCGGCTGGGCGGACCTCAAGTCGCGCGTGCCGGTGACTCCCGACACGCGGTTCCGGATTGGCACCGTGTCCACGGCGCTGACCTCGGCCGCGGTGGGAGTGCTGGTGGAAAAGGGCCTGCTCGCGCTGGACGGCGAGATTCAAACCTATGTCCCACAGTTCCCAAAGAAGCAGCGGGCGCTGACGCTGCAGCAGTTGATGGCGCATACAGGCGGCCTTGGGGACGATCGCCGGGACGAAAGCGCGCTGCTGCGCCGGCGCTGCGAGCAGCCCGTGGAAGCGGTGCGGCAGTTCGCGCAGGATGCGCTGCTGTTCGAGCCGGGGACGCAATACCGGTATTCGAAGTACGGCTGGATTCTCGTGAGTGCGGCCGTGGAAGCGGCGGCTGGCCAGCCGTTTCTTGCCTACATGAAGGAGCAGATTTTCCAGCCGCTGGGAATGGCGAATACGGGCGCCGAGTCCGCGGCGACGGAGAATCCGGAGGCGGTGGGCGAGGAGGGCGAGGACCCGCCACCCCTCACTCTCATCCGGCATTTGATTCTGGAACCGCTGGGCGTGCTGGGAGTGGACGCGAAGCCCGCGGGGAGTCCGGCAACGATTTACGCGTCCGGCTTTGGTCCCAAACCGGCCGTTCGCCACGGAATGCATCCGATGCGGATTTTCAACCTTTCCTGCTACGCGGGATCGATGGCGTTCTTCTCCACGCCGTCCGATGTGGTGCGCTTCGGGCTGGCGATGAATAGCGGCAAGCATCTCCGGCCGGACACGGCGCGGTTGCTTCAGACCCCGCGACAACTGGCATCGGATGAGGACGGGCGGCTGCTGGGCCGGCGCGTGGCGTCGTTGCTGCGGTTTCCCGAAACCGGGATCGTGGTGGCCGTGATGTCGAACCGCGCGGATACGGACACGGCGGCGCTTGCGCGGAAAGCCGGGGAGGCGTTCGCGCAAGCGGCGCGTCAAGGAGCAGGCGCCCAATGAAAACCGGAACGCTCTTGGCGGCGCTGGCGTTTCTGAGCGCGGGTCACGCGCAGACGCTGGATCAAGCGAAACTCGACCAGTTTCTGCAGCGGATTGCGGAGAAGAACAAGGGGATGGGGAGCTTGACGCTTACCCGCGATGGGGAGGTTCTGTACACGCGCTCGTTCGGCTACGGCGAGATCACGGCGAACGGGAAGCGGCCTCTCACGGCGGAGACGAAGTTCCGAATCGCTTCGATCACGAAGACCTTCACCGCCGTGATGATCTTCCAACTTATCGAGCAAGAAAAGTTGCGGCTGTCGGACACGCTGGACAAGTACTTCCCGCAGGTTCCGAATGCCGCGCGGATCACGCTTGGCCAGATACTCGCGCACCGCAGCGGCATTCACGACCTTGCGGCCGATGGTTCCTGGGGGATGCAGCCGAGGACGCGGGAGGAAGTGGTGGCCCGCATTGCGCAGGGCCAACCCGATTTTGAGCCGGACGCAAGGCACCGGTACAGCAACGCGGGCTACATCCTGCTCGGATACATTGTGGAGAAGGCGGGTGGCAAGCCGTATCAGGAAGCGCTGCGGGAGAGAATCGCGTCCCGGATTGGGCTCAAGAACACCTACCTCGGCACCGGGAACACGGACCCGAGCAGGAACGAAGCGGTTTCTTATCGCTATGCCGGAGGGTGGAGGCAGGCTGCCGAGCTCCACTTCAGCATTCCGGGCGGCGCGGGCTCGATCGTTTCGACGCCGGTGGACCTGGCGAAGTTCATTCAGGCGCTGTTCGACGGGAAGCTGGTCTCTCGCGAAAGTCTTCAGCAGATGACGGCGATGCGCGAGGCCGAGGGTATGGGAATGGAAGCCTTCTCCTTTGCCGGCAAGACTCTTTACGGGCACACGGGCGGCAGCGGAAGTTCCGGCGCGTGGCTGGCTTACTTCCCAGAGGAGAAGCTCGCGCTCGCCTATGCGACCAACGCGAAGATCTATCCGGTGCGCGATCTCGTCGGCGGAGCTCTGGATATCTACTGGAACCGGCCCTTTCCGATCCCCACGTTTGAGGCCTTTGCCGTGAGCACGGAGGTTTTGGACCGGTACGCGGGCACTTACTCGGTGCCGGGGACGCCGGCGAGAGTGACGGTGACGCGAGACCGCGCCACGCTCTACTTCCAGCCGCCGGGGCAATCGGCCGTTCCGCTCGAGGCGACGGCGGAGGACAAGTTCAAGATTGAGCCGTTTGCCGTGTTCGAATTCGATGCCGCAAAGGGTGAGATGACGGTCACCCGAGGCGGGCAGAAGCGGGTATTCACGAAAGACAAACCGTGACGATTTAAGATTGCCGGAGCGCGGCGGGTCAGTGCGCTATCCGATCAGTTCGCGCAGCCGGCGGCCGATGGCGTCCGGGTCTTCGGGACGCAGGCAGGCGGGGCTGAAGCCGATGACGCTGTTGGCGGCCTGCGAAGGATCGGCGTGGATCGACGGAGAGCCGTTTTGCAGGGCGATGCAGACGTCCATGCCGGTCATTTTGAAGCCGCGCTCGAGTGTGAGAATGAAGCGCGGCGCCGAGCCGCCGGTGCGCACTTCGGTGCGGGCGTTGCGGAGCGAGCCGGTGGCCGAGTCGAGCCGCTTCACGAGGCCGAGCAGGCGGTCATGGCGGCCTTGCTCGTTTTCGGCGAGGAAGCGGCGTAGGGCCACGAGCAGGCCGACGATGGTTTCCTTGCCGACCTTGCACTGGCGGCCGATGCCGTGGGGCGGCAGTCCTGGTATGCGGCTTTTGTCGATCAGGGTTGCCGGGGGCGACCACTGTTCCCAGGCGATATCGAGGTCGAGTTGCTGGAGGATGGCCGACATGATGAGGTCGCGGCCGCCGCAGAGAATGCCGGAGCCCTGCGGGCCACCGATGGCCTTACCGCCGGAGAAGGCGACGAGGTCGGCGCCGGCGGCGAGAAAGCGGCGGAGGTTGGAGGCGGGCGGCAGTTGCGCGGCGGCGTCGACGAGCAAGGGTACGTGTTTGGAGTTGGCCACGCGGGCCACCTCTTCGATGGCGGGGCGCGAGTTCGAGTTGGCCACGTAGACGATGGCGGCGGTGCGTTCGGTGACGGCGGCGGCGATCTCCCAGGGTTCGGCGTCGCGGACGCCCGCGCCCGCAATACGGTCGGGCAAGCCGGCTTCGACGATGTGGACGCCGGCTGAGCGGACGGCATGGTCGTACTGATTGCGCTGGCTGCGCACCATCACCACTTCATTTTTCATGCCAGTGGTGTCGGGCAGGCGGGCCATTTTGGCGGGGTCGAGCCCGGCCACGCAGGCGGCGGTGCCGAGCATGAGCCCGGCCGCCGCGCCCGAGGTGACGATGCCGGCTTCGGCGCCGGTGACCTCGGCGATGATCTTGCTTGCGGCCGCCTGGATCTCTGCCATGTCGACGCAATACTGCGCGGCCTCCTGCATGGCCGCCGTGACTTCGGGAGCCAGCAACGCGCCGGAGACGCGTGTGGAGGTGCCCTTCGCATTGATGATGGTGCGCGCGCCGATCGTATCGTAGATGCTCATCGCCTATGGATGCATCATCGCACGCGGGGAGGCGGGGCTTGAAGCGCGTGGGCCGCATTCGAGCGGGACGGGGGCGTAAGGCGGCGGGCGCGGCGCGCGAGGCGATGGGCGCTGGCGCACGATGCAGCGGGCGCGGCGGCTTTGTGTAAGCGATACTGGTGTTTTCGCCAGGTGCGGTGCGAGTGGTCCGAGCGGGCGAATCCAATCCAAGAGATCGGTAGGTATGGTGACGCCCACCTCACTGTCGTTGATCATCACATTGCAGGACGGTACGCGGCGGATTTATCCGCTGACGTCGAACCGGGTCACGCTGGGCCGCGCGGCGGACAACGATCTTGCGTATCCGGAGGATTCGGTCCTTTCGCGGCGGCATCTGCTGGTGGAGCGCGAAGAGGGCGAGTGGTACGCAAGCGACCTGGGGTCGAAGAACGGCACCCTCTATAACGGCGAGCGGCTGACGGCGCGGACGCGTTTGGTTTCGGGCGACCGCTTGAACGCGGGGCGGGTGACGCTGCAGTATCACGATCCGGCGCACACGATGGAGCAGACCGTGGTGTTCGTGCGAGACGACTTCGAGAGCACGATCGCGGGGCACAGCGTGGTGACGACCTTGGACCGGCTGGTGGGCGGCGGGGGATCGAGCATCGAGCAGGCGTTGAGCACCGGGATGATCACCGGCGCTTCGCGCATTCAGGCGCTGATGGAGGCCGGGCGCGAGTTGGCTGGTCACAGGCCGCTGGCGGAGCTGTTCGAGGTGATTCTCGACCTGGCGATGAAGAGCGTGGGCGGGCGGCGCGGTATGCTCGCAACGAGCGATAACGGGCGGCTGACCATGCGCGCGCTGCGCGGCGAAGGGCTGCGGGTGAGTGAGACGGTGCGCGACCGGGTATTGAACCAGCGCGCTTCGCTGCTGGTGGACGACGCGCGGGCCGACGAAATGCTGCGGGCGTCGAGCACGCTGTTCGCGCAGGAGGTGAAGAGCCTCATCGCGGTGCCGCTCCAGACCAAGGACGACGTAATCGGGCTGATCTACATCGACTCGAACGATCTGCGGCGGACGTTCACCGCCGAAGACCTGAACATGCTGACGGTGATGGCGAACGTGGCGGCGATTCACATCGAGCACGCGCGGTTGATTGAAGTGGAGCAGACCGAACGGGTGCTGTCGAAAGAGATCGAGCAGGCGGCGGAGATTCAGCGCAACCTGTTGCCGCGCGAAGCGCCGAAGATCGGGGCGCTGGACGTGGCGGGCGTGAGCATTCCCTGCCGTTCGGTGGGCGGCGACTACTTCGATTTTCTGCGCTTGACGGGGAACCGTCTGGGCGTGATTGTGGGCGACGTGGCGGGTAAGGGGATGTCGGCGGCGCTGCTGATGTCGAGCCTGCAGGCGCGCGTGCAGGTGTTGAGCGAAGAGACCGAGGACCTGGCGCTGTTTTTGACGCGGCTGAACCGGAGCGTGTCGTCGACGTGCCCGGAAAACCGCTTCATCACGTTCTTCATCGCGGTGGTGGATTCGGTGACGGGGGAGTTCACGTATGCGAACGCGGGACACAATCCGCCGTACATCTTGCGCGCCGATGGGAGGCTCGAGTCGCTCAAGGGCGGCGGTCCTGTGATGGGCGTGCTGAAGAGCATGCAGTACGATTCGTTTCGCGGGCTGCTGGGTCATGGGGACCTGCTGGTGCTCTATAGCGATGGCGCGACCGAGGCGGTGGCAAGCGACGGCGAGGAGTTTGGCGAGGAGCGGTTTGAAGAGACGCTGCGGCAGGCGGTGGGATTGAGCGCCGATGAGGTGCTGGCATTGATGCAACAGCGGCTGGAGCAGTTCATGGGAGTGGCGCCTTCTCACGACGATTTAACGCTGGTGGCGGTGCGGCGCGTATAATTCAATTTGAACCTCAAGGCTGCATGGCTCCCTCGTTCGGTGGAAGCCCTTCGCACCTACAATAGCCGTACTTTTTTGTACGATTTGATCGCCGGGGTGACGGTGGGGCTGGTGGCCTTGCCGCTGGCGATGGCGTTTGCGATCTCCTCGGGACTGACGCCGCAGCAGGGCATCTATTGCGGCGTGGTGACGGGTTTTTTGATCTCGGCGCTGGGCGGATCGCGGACGCAAATTGGCGGGCCAACGGGCGCGTTCGTCGTGGTGGTGTTCGGCATCGTGGAGAAGTACGGCGTGGGCGGGCTGTACGTGGTCACGTTCATGGCCGGCGTGTTGATCCTGCTGCTGGGGCTGACGGGGCTGGGCACGGCGGTTCGGTTCATTCCGCGGCCGGTGATTGTGGGGTTCACCAACGGCATTGCGCTGCTAATTGCGAGCACGCAGATCAAAGACTTTTTTGGGCTTCAGTTGACGAAGGTGCCGGGCGAGTTTTTCGAGCGCATGGAGGCGCTGCTGGGGGCGGCGCACACGGCATCGGCGGCGGCGATTGCGCTGGGAGCGGCGGCACTGGCGGCGATCGTGGTGGTGATGAAGTTGGTGCCGCGCGTGCCGGGCTACATTGTGGCGCTCATTGGCGGGACGGCGGCGACGGCGCTGTTCACGCTTCCGGTGGAGACGATCGGGTCGCGGTTTGGCGGTATACCGGCGGGGTTGCCCGAGTTCCACATGATCTCGCTGAGCCTGACGCAGATTATCCAACTGATGCAGCCGGCGGTGACGGTGGCGCTGTTGGGCGCAATCGAGTCGCTGATGTCGGCGGTGGTGGCCGATCGCATGAGCAACGACCAGCACAATCCAAACACTGAGCTTGTCGCGCAGGGCATTGCGAACATGGTGTCGCCGATGTTTGGCGGGTTGCCGGCGACGGGGGCGATTGCGCGTACGGCGACGAATATTCGCTCGGGCGCGAAGACGCCGATGGCGGGCATTATTCACGCCGTGACGCTGCTGGCGGTGATTCTGGTGGCGGCTCCGCTGGCGAAGTTTGTACCGTTGCCGGTGCTGGCGGCGATCTTATTCGTGGTTGCCTACAACATGGGCGAGTGGCGCGAGATTCCCGAGATTCTGAAGCTGGCGCCGACGGAAATCGCGGTTTGGTTTGTGACCTTCGCGCTGACGGTGGTGGCGGATTTGACGCTGGCGGTGCAGGTGGGCATGATCAGCGCGGCGCTGCTCTACATCAAGAAGGTGACGCAGACGACGACGGTGACCGAGGTGACGCGCAATTACGTCGACGATGGATGGGTACATATTCTGCAGGGCAAGGAGATTCCGCCGTACCTGCGCGTGTTCCGGATTCACGGACCGTTTTTGTTTGGCTCGACGGATAAGTTGAAGGTGATCAGCGATCAGATCGAGCAGTTGCCGGAGATTGTGGCGCTGCGGTTGCGGAACATGACGGCGATCGATGGGACGGGGCTGAAGGCGCTGGAGGATTTGGCGGATGCGCTGCACGCGAGCGGCCGGGTGTTGCTGCTGTGCGGGGCGCGGGAGCAGCCGGCGCGGATGTTGGAGCAATCGGAGTTGACCGAGCATGTGGGGCGGGAGAATGTCCTGCCGCATATTCAAGCGGCGGTGGAGCGTGCGGCGGTGATTTATGGGGAGCGGGCGGGCGGAGTGTTGCGGCCGGCATAAGCGAACGGAGCGAATTGGTTTGCGGCGGGGGCGGTTCGTGGTGAAGTTTTGCGCGAAACGGGCCGATAACATCTAGATGGACGGGATTACCGCACCTTCTTTGACCGCAAGCCGGACGGCGAAGCGCGCGCCGCAGAGCGTGCTGGGGATGCTGGCCGATATCGGCAAGCGGATCGCCGTTGTGGCGCTCGTGATGGCGTTGACGCTGGCGCTGACGCATTTTCCGTGGGACGTCGATGCGCCACTGACGAAAACGGAGATGGCGGATCTGGAGAAGTATTACGCCTCGGCGTATGCGGACCAGGGGAAGGCGAAAGAGGAGCCGGTCGATTCGGAGTATGTGAAGATCGCCGAGACGTTTGCGAACGGTTCGAATGCGACCGAGGCGGTGGCGTACTTCGCGAAGATGTATGGCTTGAAGGACCAGAAGGTGCTGGACGTTGGCGCGGGACGCGGGTATTTGCAGGACGTGGTGGAGAACTACACGGGGCTGGATATTTCGCCATCGGCGTCGCGGTTCTTCCATAAGAAGTTTGTGCACGCCTCGGCGACTTACATGCCGTTCCGGGATGGCGAGTTCGATGCGGCGTGGAGCATTCGGGTGTTGGAGCATGTTCCGAACCCGGAGGCGGCGTTGCGGGAGATCCGGCGCGTGGTGCGGGATGGCGGGCTGCTGCTGTTGTCGCCGGCTTGGGATTGCAGGCCTTGGGCGGCGGACGGGTATCCGGTGCGGCCTTATAGCGATTTTGGGGTGGGCGGGAAGTTGTTCAAGGCGTCGCTGCCCGCGCGGGAGATTGCGGCGAACTATGCGCGGGTTCCGTTACGGTTCATGCGCGAGGTGAGTTGGAAGGCGACGGGCGGGCCGACGGCACTGCGGTACCGGCGGATGAAGCCGAACTACGAGAAATATTGGATGGCCGATAGCGATGCGGTGAACATCCTTGACCGGCACGAGATGGCGATGTGGTTTGTCAGCCGTGGCGACGAGTGTTTGAATTGCGAGACGGCGATGACGGGGTGGTTGGATGGCGACGATGCGCTGGTGATTCGGGTGCGCAAGGGCACGGGAAAAAGCTAGGGCGCGCGGAGGGCGTCGATGACCGAGCGCGGGGCGCGGAAGGCCGTGCCGTGGCGGGCGCCTTTGGGGAATTCGACCTGTTCGGTGATGTCGGTCCACGATTTTCCATCGCTTGAGCGGATGGCTCCGTAGCGGTGGGTCGTGTACTTGTCGAAGTAGATGAACCAGTCGGCGCCGATCTTGATGGGGCTGGGACCTTCGGCCCAATCCTTACCGGAGATGGGTTCCGTGGGCGGGGTCCAGGGGCCGTTTAGCGAATCGGCGAAGGTGAGGAAGAGGTTTTTCGCTGGGGGCGTTAGAGTTTCGTTTTTCACGACCATGGCGTAGCGTTTCTGGCCGGGGATGGCTGGCGAGCTGGTGGCGGGGAAGATTGCGGCGTCGATGACGATGAACCCGGGGTCGTAGAAGAGCTGGGTTTCGG
>CAYUZM010000119.1:0-10720 GCA_964449665.1 uncultured Solibacteraceae bacterium | reverse complement strand
GGGGGGTGTGTGCACGGGCAGGGCCAGTACGGTTTTGGGGCGGGTCATGAGGTTCGGAACTCCTTACACTGAGGAGGGAATGTCGTTGCCATTGTACCGTGACGGTGTGCGCGAAACCCTCGCCGCCGAGTTGCTTGACGCCCCGGCGCGCATTGGCGGCTGGCGCGGACTTTTGTTCTTGACAGGCTTTGCCGGCGTGCTCGGCGTTTACTTCCCGTGGAGCCTGGGGCAGGACTTCATGGACCCGTTCTTCCAGATCGTCTACGCCTGCTCGGCGCCCCTGTTTCAATCGCGGATCACCATCGCCAGTTTCACCGAGGACAAGCACCGGCGGATGCTCGAGGGTTGGTGGGATGCGCCGTGCCCGCAGCCTCAGTTTCTGCTGGGCAAGATCGCGGCAACGGCCATCGCGGGATTCGCGGGGGCACTGTTCCTGTACGCGCTGTCGCTGGCCACGCTGAGCTTCGTCCACGGCAACGGCCGCCTGCTGATGCCCGGAGCATCGTTCCTGGCGCCCCTGCTCGCAATGGGGGCGGCGTTCAGCGTGCTTTCGGCGAACATTGGGGCCACCCTCGCCCTGCGCGTGCAGACGCCCACGGAGGCGCGGCGCTCCGTGCGGACGGCGTTTCTGGCGTTGCTGGTGGCGATTGCCGCGTTCGGCCCCTACGCGCCGCCGGTGGTGAAGGGTTGGATCGCGCGGGCATTTCTGCCGGAGACGCTGCCGTGGGTCGCGGCGGCGGCGATCACGCTGCTGCTCGCGCTGTCTTACGCCCTGTGGCGGTGGTGCCTGGACCGGATTCAGAGCGCGCGGGCGGCTCGCATCAGCCCCTGACATTGACGCGCTGAAGTAGCTGCGACGGCGTCCAGCCGCAAACCTTGGGATCGCGACCCGACGGCGCAACATCGTCTTGCGCGGCCTTTTCACGTTGTGGAGATAATGCCGCCGTCCGCGAAGATTCTCCACGTTTGTTTCGTCTCCTACTCATGCGAACTACGATCGGTGACCACTTTCGTGGCGCGAGGGCGCTTCGCCTGCTCAGCATCATCTTCGTATTGAATTCCCATGCGGGAATAATGAGACACGATATCGATATCGAGCGCTATCGTGAAATCGGACGGCGCCCAGAGTTCAATTCAGTCGGCAGGTATTCTCCCGCGGTGGAATCGAATGACTACGCGGCTGGGGTGTTGATCTCGAAACGGTGGGTGCTAACCGCCGCACATTTCCCCAACGAGGTATCAGTCTGGCACTTTAGATCCACTTTCTACCAGACCAAGCGGATCATTAAGCACCCGAAATTGGCGCACGGGGCAACTGAAGCCCAATGGGACGGTTGGGATCTCGCCCTTGTAGAACTCGACCGGCCCGTGAAAGATGTCCTGCCCGCCATTCGATATCGAGGTCGTGAAGAAGTCGGCGCCGTCGTGACGAAAGTCGGCTATGGAAATGTCGGAGACGGATTGAACGGGTTAAAGTCGCCCATCGCCCAGGAACGGCTCGGGGGACAAAACGTCATTGACGCCGCAGGGGGGATTGTTGAGTCGAGGCAATTTGGGATCGATGTCTTGGTATTTGATTTCGACAGTCCGCTCTCTTCGGAATCCAACCGTTTCGGCTCTCCAACGCCCCTGCAGCACGAAATCGGAGGATCGAAGGGCGATAGCGGAGGGGGTGTCTTTATGCGGCACAATGGACGGTGGCAACTGGTAGGGATCGTATCCGGAGCGCTCAGCCGGCAAATCAGATATGGTGCGATGGCGGGCCTGGCGCGGGTCTCGTCAGCGAACGATTGGATTGACTCCGTGATTGGCGACGATGCCGAGTGACACTGCTACTTCGAGTCCCCTCTCGTTGAATCTTATGTATTGTTTCCACGACGGGGAGGAGTTTGGTCCGGCCGCCCTCGTGAAGATCGGCAACGAAACCGGGTGGCGGTCAGAGGATCTGGAGGGGAAACGGCTGGCACGGCCCCGTTCACGCGTCTTAGTACACTAGCTATTTCGCATGAAGCTCTCCTCAAAGTCCCCTTGCCGCGTCGACCTCGCCGGTGGAACGCTCGACATCTGGCCGCTGTACCTCTACCATCCGAACGCCTGCACGGTGAATTTCGCCGTGGACCGCTACACACACTGCACCCTGGAAACGCGCCGCGACAAGCAAATCGTGCTGCGCTCGCGTGACCTCGCGCTCGAAGAGTCGTTCGCCTCTCTGCAGGCGCTGGCGGAATCGAAAAAGCAGAAGCTGCCGCTGCTGGCCTGGCAATTGCGCTTCTGGGCGCCGTCGCTCGGCATCACGGTGGACACGCATTCGGAGGCCCCGGCCGGGGCGGGCATCAGCGGTTCGTCGTCGCTGATGATCACCATCGCCCACGCCTTCAACCGGCTGACGGGATCGCCGCACTCGACCGAAAAACTGCGCGAGATCTGCCAGAATATCGAGTCGCAGGTGATTCGCGTGCCGACCGGTTCGCAGGACTACTATCCGGCCATGTACGGCGGCGTAAGCGTCATGGAGATGACGCCGGCGGGCATTCGCCGCATCGAGATTCCGGTCGATCACGACGAGTTCAACTCGCGCTTCGTGCTGGTCTACACCGGGGCGCCGCGCAACTCCGGCATCAACAACTGGGAAGTCATGAAGGCGCACATCAACGGCGACAAGCAGGTGCACAAGAACTTCGAGCAGATCGCCGCCATCTCCTTCGGTATGCGCCGCGCGCTGGAGAAACAGGACTGGACCGAGACGGCGCGCCTGTTGCGCGAAGAGTGGTCCCACCGGCGCAAAAACTGCCCGACGATCACGACGCCGCTGATCGACCGGCTGATCGAGGTGACGCGCAAAGCCGGCGCGCGCGGGGCGAAAGTGTGCGGCGCGGGCGGCGGCGGCTGCATGGTGCTTCTCGTCGAGCCGGACGCCAAGCAGCGCGTGAGCGAACTGATAAAGGCCGAAGGCGGCGAGGTGCTCGACGTGAAGATCGCGCCGAAGGGCGTGCGGGTGAAGGTCGCCGCGTGACGCCGCAGGCCCAGCCGGAAGCGGGCCTTCCCGCCGCGCCTGCACCCGGGCCCACGGCCGCCGGAACGGTCATCCGCTTCCTGATCTACGCCTTCTTCTGCTGGTTCGGGATGAACCTGTTGGCGCCGTTGTTTTATATCGCCGCCGACACGCTCATCACCTTCGTTGCGGCCAACTTTGCCGCCCCCGCGATCGCCAACGTGATTTGCATGCGCATCTACGAACGGCGGTCACTCGCAGAAACGGGGTTGCAGTGGAACGCAGCTTCCATGCGCCATCTCGGCTTCGGGCTGTTGGGCGGCGCTGGCGTGGCGGCGCTCATTGTGCTGATACCGGCGCTGTTTGGGCTTGCCTCGTGGACCGAAGCCGCCGAGAAACCTTCCGGCTGGGGAGCGGTCGTTTACTTCGTGGTGCTGCTGCTGTTCGGCGTAGTCGCCGAGGAATTGATGTTCCGCGGCTACGGATTTCAGATCATGGTCCGGCGCTTTGGAACGTGGGCGACCATTCTGCCCATGGGCGTGCTGTTTGCCGCCGCGCACGCCGACAACATGAACGTGTCGCGGCTCGGCCTGTTCAACACGTTTCTGTGGGGCGTGGCGCTCGGCTGGTGCGTGCTGCGTTCGGGCGATCTCTGGCTGGCCATCGGCATTCACGCCGGCTGGAACTGGACGCTGCCGCTTCTGGGCGTCAACCTCAGCGGCTTTACAATGAGGGTGTCGGGAGTAGAGCTACAGTGGAAATTGGATCCGTTGTGGTCCGGCGGTTCGTACGGGCCCGAAGGCGGATTGCTGAGCGTAGTGGCACTGGTTGTCCTGCTGGCCGGACTCTATCGGGCCCCGCTCAAACCGCAGGAGCTGATTTTGCTCGCGGGAAGGAGACAGTCATGACGTATCGGCTCGTATCCTCATGGGCGTCCGGGGTGGCGCCGGCGCTCGCCGTAACGCTCGCCATCGCGTTGCCACCGTGCGCAGCGGCCAAGACGCAGCTCACCCCCGAGGACCGCATCGAGATCATGCGCGGACTCACGGCCGAGTACGCCACCGCCAAGATCGGCATTCCCCGCTCGAAGAAAGCCCTGCCGCTGACGCCGGAAGGCAAGATCGGCGACCGCGAAAAGTGGGACGACGCTGCCCGCGAATTGGGTCCCGCGGCGCGTTCGGGCGACCTCGTGCAAGTCACCAAGGTCGAAGTGGACGACGACAAGATCACGCTGGAAATCAACGGCGGCCTGAAGACCGGGCGCAAATGGTATGAGCGCATTGAAATGGGCACGGGCAACCGCACGGCCCCCATCGGCCAAAGCGGCAACCCGACGCTCGGCACCATGCTCGTGGTCGAGTTCCCCAAAGGTGTTCCGCCGGTGAAGGCCACCGAGTTCAAGAAGATGCTCAAGCCCGTGCTCGACTTCGAAAAGCGCAGCGCCACGGAGAACTACGTCGAGAACCTGCCCGCGCCCATTCAGGCGGCGATCAAAGAAAAGCGCGTGGTGGAAGGCATGGACCGCGAGCAGGTGCTGCTCGCCGTCGGCCGTCCGCGCGGCAAATCGCGTGAGACCGTGGATGGCGTCGAACTGGAAGATTGGGTCTACGGCCTGCCGCCCGGCAAGATCACGTTCGTCACCTTCAACGGCAGCAAGGTGAGCAAGGTGAAGGAATCCTACGCCGGTTTGGGCGGCTCGACGGCCGGAACGCTGAAACCGCAATAAACTGCGAACCAAGGCGACTCCTCGTCCGTACTACACAGTTCAGGAGGAGCCTCGCTTGCTTGATCTGCTTCGCGACCTTAAGCACACACTGCGCCGTCTGATGCGCACGCCCGGATTCACGATCGCCACGGTGCTTACCCTGGCGCTGGGCATCGGCGCCAACACGGCGATTTTCACCGTGATCGACGGCGTACTGCTGAAGCCGCTTCCCTTCCCCGAGCCGGAACGGCTGATTGGCGTGTGGCAGACGGCGCCGGGCGTGGCGATCCAGGACCTGAACGCATCGATTGCCGACTATGTGACCTATCGCGAACACTCGCGCACATTTGCCGACGTGGCGCTTTGGGACGGGCGGACGCTCACCGTCACCGAGTTCGGCGCTCCCGAGCGCGTCGAAGGGTTTGCGATGACACACCGGCTGCTGCCGTTGCTCGGGGTCCAGCCTCGTTACGGCCGCACGTTCACCGAGCAGGAATGCCAGAACGGGAGTCCGGACGTCGTCATCCTCAGCCACGGTTACTGGCAGCGGAGATTTGGTGGCGATCCGAAGGTGATCGGCCGCCGCATCATGGCCGATGGGGCGGCGCGCGAAATCGTCGGAGTGCTGCCCGCTGGGTTCTGGTTCATGGACCGGCCGCACGACCTGGTGACGCCGCTGCGGTTCAACCGGGCCGCCGTGCGGCTGGCCAGCTACAACCACCGTGCGGTTGCCCGTCTACGGCCTGGAGTAACCATCGCGCAGGCCAACTCTGACGTTGCGCGCATGATCGGCATCGAGCTGAAGAGTTTTCCTCCGCCGCGGGGAATGAACATCAAGATGATGGAAGAGGCGCGGCTTGGTCCCAACGTGCGGCCGTTGATGAACGACCTGCTTGGCGACACGGGCAACAGCCTTTGGGTGGTGATGGCGACGATCGGGATCGTGTTGCTGATCGCCTGCGCGAACGTGGCCAACCTGCTGCTGGTGCGCGCCGAGGGCCGCTCGCGGGAACTGGCTGTGCGCGCGGCGCTGGGTGCCGGACGCGGACGGCTGGCGCGCGAGATGTTTGTCGAAAGCATTGCGCTGGCGCTGATCGGCGGATTCGCCGGCGTCGGCTTCGCCATCGGCGCCGTGAAGCTGGTGCTCCACTACAGTCCGGCCCGCCTGCCGCGCATGGATCAGATTGCCGTCGACGGCACGTCGCTGCTGTTCACGCTCGCGGTCTCGCTTGCGGCCGGCGTAGGATTCGGCATGGTCCCCGTGCTGAAGCAGGCGCGCGCGCGGCTGGCCGAGGCGCTGCATGCCGGCGGCCGTAACTCGAGCGCGGGGCGAGACCGCAACTTCGCCCGCAACGCCCTGACCGTGGTGCAGGTGGCGCTGGCGCTGGTGCTGCTGATCGGGTCCGGATTGATGATTCGCACCTTCCAGTCCATACGGCGCGTGCAGCCTGGGTTCAGCGGCGCGGAGGAGGTGCAGACATTGCGCATCTCCATCCCGCGCAACACCGCGCCCGACGAGGCGAGCGTGCGCGCGCTCCACAAGCGGATTGCGGACACCCTTGCCGGCATTCCCGGCGTCACCTCCGTGGGTCTGCTCGACGGGCTGCCCATGACGGGATTCCAATCGCAGGACCCGATTTTTGCGAGCGACCGCACCTATAGGCCCAACGAAATTCCCAAACTGCGCCGGTTCATCCGCGCCGCGCCCGGCGCTTTTGGCACGCTTGGGACGCCATTCAAGGCGGGCCGCGACTACAACTGGACCGATATCCAGGAAGGCCGCCGCGTGGTGATCATCGCCGAGAACTTCGCGCGCGAGTATTGGGGATCGGCGCATGCCGCCGTGGGCAAGCAGATCCGCGAGAATCCGAACGACCCGTGGAGCGAGGTCATCGGCGTGGTGGCCGATATCCGGTACGACGGTTCGGACAAGCCCGCGCCCTCCACCGTGTATTGGCCTCTGCGCTTCAACGGCGGGATGGAATATCTCATCCGCAGCCCCCGCACCGGCAGCGAAAGCTTCGCCACGGAGATTCGCCAGACCGTGACGGCGGCCAACCCCACTCTCGCCATGAACGAGATGCGCACGATGAAAGAGATCTACGACCGCTCCATGGCGCGTACGGCATTCACGCTCACGCTGCTGGCCATCAGCGGCGGCATGGCGTTGCTGCTCGCAGCCATCGGCATCTACGCCGTTGTCTCCTACGCCGTGGCACAACGGACGCGCGAGATCGGCATTCGCATGGCGCTGGGCGCCCAGCAGGGCGGGCTGAAGCTGATGTTCGTGCGGCAAGGGCTGGTGTGGGGCGGCATCGGCGCGGCGGCGGGGCTGGTGGCTTCAGCCGCGCTGTCGCGAGCGATGTCGGCGCTGTTGTTCGAGATCAGCCCTGTGGATCCGCTCACCTATGGCGTGGTGGCCGTTGGCCTGCTCGCGGCGGCCGCGATGGCGAGCTATCTTCCGGCCCGGCGTGTGACGCGCGTCGATCCGATCGAGGCGCTACGGGCCGAGTGAACTTGCGCCGCGCAATCCTTCTCGCGCCAGGGCCGCGTGGGCCGTGCGGGCTAGCACCGCCTGGGCCGCGGATGCCGTGCGGCTAGCACCTCGGCAGCCGCGCGGCTAGCGCCTACATCTCGTCGGCGTCGTCGGGCGGGAAGCGTTCGATGAGGCATTCGAGCATGCGCTGGGCGGCCAGCTGTCCGGCCGCCTTCTTCGAGGTGCCGTCGGCGTTCTCGGCAAGTTCCGGACCGACACGCGCTTCCACGGTGAACGTCTTGCGATGCTCGGGCCCCGCTTCGCGCACGGTGATGTAGCGGGGCGGCGGCAGGCGCAGCGTCTGCGTCATCTCCTGCAGCGCGGCTTTATAGTCGACCACGAGCGATTCGTCCTCGCCGGCGGCTTCGTCGAATTCGCCGACGATACGCGACAGCACGAACTGCTTCACGGGTTCCAGGCCGCCGTCCATGTACATGGCGGCGATGATCGCCTCCATCGCATCGGCGAGCAGCGCGCGCTTTTCGCGTCCCCCGCTCAGCTCTTCGCCGCGGCCCAGCAACAGGTATTCGCCGAGGCCGAGATTCTGCGCTGATTCATATAAGTGGGTGGCGCTGACGAGGAAGGCTTTGAGTTGGGAGAGGCGTCCTTCTTCGAAGGACGGGTGGCGGGAGAACAACAGATCGCTGATGAGGAAGCCGAGAATGGCGTCCCCGAGGAACTCTAACTGCTCGTTGTCTCCCGCGCGTTCGTTCGCCGCCGGCGGGCCGGTTTCAAACGCGCGGGACTTATGCGTGAGCGCGCGCAGCAACAGTTCTCTGCTTTGGAATTGATATCCAAGCTTTTCCTGAAGTGCCGCGAGCGCCTCTTCCATGTCGGTGAGGGCCCCGGAGGGCCCGTGTCCAGACTACTTCTTCTCCGCCTTGGCTTTCGAGGCTTTCATCTTCTCATTGGTCGCGGCGTTGCGGATGGCGGGATTCAGTTGGGCGTCGGCCAGCGCTTCGTCGAGCACCTTGATCGCTTCGTCGTGCCGGCCAGCCGTGTTGTAGAGAGCGGCGAGACGAACGCGGTCGGCCTGATCCACCTGAGCGGCGGTGGAGATGGCGAGCTCGTATTCCTTCATCGCCACGTCGTTCTTCTTGCGGACGGTGGCGGCGATGGCGAGCGCCTGGTGGCCCTGCGCTTCGAAGTCCTTCTTGGCGGCGGCCCACTGCGCGTCGTCGATGTCGGGACGCGGCTTGGGAGCAGTCTTCGAAATCTCAATGGCGTCCTTGGCGTACTTCTCCGCTTTGCCGAGCTTCTCTTCCTTGTCGAGGTCGAACTCGCGCGTCTTGGCGGCGATGTTGCGCGCCAGAATCAGCATGACGGCGTAGTCTTTGGGATTCGCCTCCAGCGTGCGCTCGCCGTAGACGACGATCTTTTCGAAGTCGCCCTTCTCCTCGGCCGAAACCGTCTGCATGTAGAAGGCGATGGCCTTAAACTCGGTGTCGGCGAAATTTTTCAGCAGGGCGTCAGCCGCGGCGATGCGGGCGTCGGCCGTGGGGGCGTTAAACATCGCCTGCAGCGCGTCCACTTCCTTCTGCGACTTCGGCTGCGGCTGCTTCTGCGCGAAGGCCAAAGTGGCCGCAAGCGCGAGTCCCGCCGCCATCCTGCCGATCGAAACCATTTTCATGTTCTACTCCTTCTTGGTCAGTCCTTGCTCGGCGGCCTTCCGCGCGGCGTCGCTTTCGCCATTCACGTTGAGCGCCTCCTGATAAAACTTTCGTGCCGGTTCGCGTTCTCCCGCCGCTTCGGAAAGCCGGGCCAGGTATACCAATGACCATGCCTTCACCGGAGCCTCGGGCGACAGCTCCAACGTCTTAGTGAAGAGCTTTTCGGCCAGCTCCGGATCGCGCTTCAGGGCTGCAATCCTTGCCAATCCATAATACGCTTTGGCCTGCGCCGGTTTCTCGCCGGTTTCGTCCAGCGCCTTCAGGAACGCCCCACGGGCGGCGTCGAGGTCGCGCTTCCGGTAAAGCTCTTCGGCGTCGTCGAGCGTCTTGTCGACGCCGGTGAGCACGGGGGCGGAGGCAAGCGGCGGCGGCGCGACGATTCTAACTTTGCGCTCACTGGCAAACTGGATCTTTTCCAGGCGCTTGTCTTCGTGCTTCATATCGATGGAAGAGATCAGTTCGGGAAAGTAGAGCCGCATGGCCTGCTCCTGCTTTTCGTAGAGCGGAAGCTGCTCGAAGAAATGGGCGGTGAGGATGAAGCCCTCCGCCATGGCCTGATCGACGATCTTCTGCTTCTCATTGCCATAAGCCAGGCGCGCTTCAATGGCCTTGATCATGCTCTTGGTGGCAAGCAGCAGAAAGTCCTGCTTGTAGTGCGGAGCCAATGCCGGCGCGGCTTCAGCGAATTCGGAGAGGGCCTTCTTCTCATTGATCTTTTCGGCGTACTTGGTGGCGAGCGGATCGAGCAGAAAGTGCAGCCAGGATTCGCGCACCTCAGCGATCTGCGGCTCGGCGGCGTGGGTGAGCACCAGGTAGTAGTCGTCGAGGAACGTGGCGAAGTGAGCCTGGTTCGGTGCACCAACGATGTCGACGTAGATCTGAAACGTCCGGCCCATGTAGCCGCCGCTCAACGGCGCGCGCACATAGCCGGTGACCTCTTGCACGGTTTTGAGGATGCCTTCGTGGTAACGGGCGATGGCCTGTTCATAGGCCGGCTGCGACTGCTGCCACAGGCTATCGATTCCCGCTTCATCGGAGAACTTGCGCAGCAGCGGGCCGAGTTCGGCGATGGAGGCGACGTCGGGCGGCAACTCGTGGAGGCGCATCTTCGGTTTGAAGTCGGGCGGGCCGTCGGTGAGGATGCCGAACGTAACGTAGAGGCGCATCGTGGCGGCCGAGTTTTCCTGGCGGTGCTGGCGGAAGAACTCGCGCAGGTCGCGCACCGAAGCCAGGCGGCGGGATTGGATGTTGTCGCGGAGGGCTTTGCGGAGAGGATGGTTGGACGGGGAGTTGGCGTCGGGCAACTCGTCGGCGGCGTCGAGCGCGGCCATGACGGTGAAGAGGGACTTGCTGGCGTCTAGCTGGTTCTGGGGTTGGGCGGCGGCGGTCGCCGCCAGCAGTAAGGCGAGAAACGAAATGGCCGCGCGGCTAGCGCCCGCGCGGCTAGCGCTAGCGCCCACGGAACACCACCACGTCGATTCCACCCATTACGCCACGGCCCGGCATCGCCACACCAAAGATCTCCTGATAGGGAGTATCCGTCAAATTCGTCAATTGAAAGAAGGGGTGCACGCGTCCCTTGGTCCTGGCGAGATAGACGTCGGCGACGCCGTAGACGTTTCTGGCGTAGCGTTGGACGGCTCCGACGCGCACGCGGGCGAGCATGCCGCCAGGAAGCGAGCTTTGCCAGCCGGCGATGCCCGAATGGGTCGGGTAGTTGAAGGTGGATTTGGAGAACGCCCCGGCGAGCGGGTCCTGGGCGCCGTGCAGGGCGGTGTAGCGGAAGTGGAAGGGATGCGTGCGTACGGGGCGAAATG
>CAYUZM010000118.1:0-10746 GCA_964449665.1 uncultured Solibacteraceae bacterium | reverse complement strand
GGAATCTTCAGTTTAACAGGGACGTTGTGCTGCCTACCGCTGGAGGCCCATGCGTGCGAGCAGCGATTCAAATCGTGGTGTACCGTGAAGGGGTTCGAAAATGGGATCCAACGCCAGGTATATCATCTGGAACGATTTCGTTTCCAACGCCCGCTCCAACTCGTCCAGTGCCTGCTCGCGTTCGCCAAGAAACATACGCCATATGGCACGGTCGTAACGGTGCCGGTCAGCCGCCTCAGGCTGCGCGTACTCGTTCAACCTCCACCTCAGTTCACCCTTGAATCCGGACCGCCCCCACCTCTGCCAAAGTTCAGCCAGAAGCTTTTGCTCCGTATCCGTCGAGTAGCCCATATAGCTACTGTCGTGTCGCAACTTGATTTCCATCGCTTCCTTATGGCGATCACACATGAGCAGCGTTTGATGGTTCCAGACCAGCGCCGACGGCATCGCGGGAACAATTGATAGCGCCTTCCGGTACTCGCCCGCGGCTTCGACATATCGGCGATTCAAATAGAACGCACCCGCGAGCATGACATAGGGACTCGCCCGTTCCGGAGCCAGCCGCACCGCTTCCCGCGCCGACCGAATCGCCTCCTTGCCTCTGCCCGTGGCTGCGAACAACTGGCTCTGCCAAATGCGAAACTGGAAATTCTCCGGCTCCTGTGCGATCGCTGTTTCCAACTCCCGCGCCGCGCGAGCCCACGCCCAGTGGTCCGTCATCAGTAGAAATCCCAGAATGCCGTGGCATTCGCCACAGCCCGGCTCAAGCGCCACGGCCCGCTCCGCGGCGGCCAACCGGAAATCGGGCGAGAACAATCCCAACCGCCGGCTCGCCTCGGCCTGCCCAGCGATGGCTCGCGCATTGTGCGGATTCGCTTCCAGCGAAGCGCGGAAATTCGCCGTTGCCTTCACGAGTCCGGCATGGTCGCTTCGCCGCATGAGTACTAGACCTTCGCGAGCCAATTGGTCCGCTTTATACCAGGCGGCCACCGTCGCTCCTGCCTTCGTCAACGCCGCCACCGTGACGATCAAAAGCACCACGGACGCCACCGGCCGCACCCAATTCCGCTTGGAAGGCTCCGCCGGCGCTTCTTCGGCCTGATCAACCGCCGGCTGCGTCCGCTCCACCGCTAGCGCAAATCGATACCCCGATTTTGGCACCGTTACAATTGCATCCGGCGTTCCCAGCGCCGTGCGAATCGAGTGTATGTTCTGGGCCAGCGTTGCGTCGCTAATGAACGTGTTCGGCCAAACCTTAGAAAGTAAATACTCTTTGCTGAGTAGCTTCGGCGCCCCGAGCGCCAGCTCCGACAACAGGTCAAAGGCCTTGGGCGTCAACGGCACGGCGGCCCCGTTTCGGCTTAGCGTGCGCTCGCCCAGGTCCAGATCGAACTCGGCAAAGCGCAAAATCTCCCGCCCAGACACGTTTGAAAGCCTTTCAAGAAAATTGCAAAAGTTTTTGAAGCTCCCTCGTACGCCTGCCAGTTTATTATCACCGGGCGAGTCACAAACGCAAGAGCGGTGAAGGTCTGACCGCCATAGAAATCCAGCAGGGTTTGCGACTAATGGAGGAAAGTACTATGAAACTCAGTGGTGCACACAGGGCGCTTCTCATAATGGCCGTATGCGGCGCTTCCGCGGAACTATTTGCGGCCTCAATCACCGGCTTCGGCTCCGCCTCATGGCAGGCTCCCGACGCGACACTCGGCGTGAGCGGATACACGATCGAGAATTTTGAGGACACCGCACTCGCCTCAGGACTTCAGATTCGATTCACCTCTCCGTCCCTAGGAGGCTACGGTCCAACCAGCACGCTTCCATTCACATTTGATCCCACTACCGATGATTGCGGGGCATGTGGTGCCGCCTTTACTAGCACCTTGCTGTGGGATGGATCCAAAGGGCTGGTCAACCGTCCGTTCGTCCCGATCACCACCTATGCCAACGACGGCGGTTGGGGCGACGTCGATTTCCTGTTCGCCGCCGGCGCCAAGTCCGTCGGATTCAGCTTCGGCCAGGGCGAATCGGGCATTCTGATCAGCGTCGATCTCGGGAGCGGCTTCGTCTTTCTCGCCGACTCATCCAGCCACGTGTCCGTCGGCAGCAGCCGCAACGGCTACCTGCGCATAGACGCGGGATTAGGAGAAACGATCTTCGGGGTAAGACTCGATAACCAATCGGGCAATCAAGATGGCCTCCTGTACGACCATCTGGCCTTCAGCCCGGTGACCCGCCCCGGCACTGGCGAGGTTCCCGAGCCGGCAACACTTCTACTTTTCTCAGCCGGACTTGGAGTTCTCGCGCTCGCCAAGCTCCGTCGTCACTAGTCGCTCGTTACCGTGCAGGAGCCCGTCCGGAGGGGGCTCCCGCGATCTTCCGGTACTCGCGGCGCGATCGGAAAACGTCTATCATGTCGCATAGGTAGATGATGATGACGCGAAAATCGATTTCCCTCACGCTGGCGGCGTTGGCCGCATCGGCTGTGCCCGCGCTCGCCCAACGCGGAGAACCGTTCCAGGCGCAAGTGCGCGGCTCCGGCGATTCGGGCAAATGCACCATCGAGGTGCGTGTCGACGACGTGGCCGAAGTCGAGGTGAGGGGCACCACCGGTTACCTTCGCACGCTGCAGGGCCAACCGGCGAGTTGGGTTCGTTTCGTCTGCAACGCACCGTTCCCGACGGGCGGTATGCAGGAGTTCAAATTCAAGGGTATCGACGGCCGGGGCCGCGTGGAACTACGGCGCGACCCGCGCGAGAACCGGGGAGCGGCGGTGGTCTACATCGTCGACAACAAGGGCGGCAGCGAGGGGTACACATTTGACCTCGAATGGAAGGGCGGCTATCTCGGCGGCGGAGGCGGCGGGGGCTGGAACCGCCCCAACAGGCCGGGGAACAGCGGCAATAATGGCGGATTCTTCGGCGGCAACAGCGGAGGAAGCAGCGGTAGCAACAGCGGCTCCGGCGGCTTCTTTGGCGGTAATGACAATAATCAGTCCAACGCCATTCGCGCCTGCCAGTCGGCTATTACGGACCGTCTGCACGGGGACGGCTACACCAACCCGAACTACGGTTCGGCGTCCTATTCGGACAGTTCGGGCAAGCGCGATTGGCTGACCGGACAGGGCCGCGCGCGCCGTTCCGGCTCCAACTACGACTTCGACTATGCCTGCCGCATGGACACCAGCCGCGCGCAAGTGCGCGAGGTCGATCTGCGCATGCGCTAAAGGCGCGCCCATGGGGCGCCCGTTGCATTGCGGGCTCACCATCAAACGATACAATTGCAACTGGCGTGCAAATCACGATCTCGAAGGAAAACTACCTCAAGACCATCGCCGAGGCGGAGAGCGAAGGCGAGACCGTCATTGCCGCAACGCTGGCCCGATGGCTCAATGTCTCGCCACCGGCCGTAACGAAGGCCCTCAACCGGCTCAAGAAAGATAGCCTGGTTGAGGTAAAGAAGGACGGCCAGGTGAAACTCACCGCCGAGGGCCGGGACATCGCCAACGGTATTCTCAACCGGCACCATCTCATCGAACGCATGCTCACCGAGATTTTCGGCATGGAGTGGTTCAAGGTCCACGACGAAGCCGAGCGCCTAGAGCACGCCGTCAGTCCGGACTTCGAGAAGTTGCTCACGCAAAAACTCGGTGCCGGGCAACCATGTCCGCACGGGAACCACACGGGAATGGACACGCCGGAGATTCGACGCGAGCGAGGCTGGTCCACGCTGGCCGACGCCAGTCCGGCCGCTCCGTTGGAAGTCGTGAGCGTGTTTGAGCGCGACCGCCAGTTGCTGGAATTTCTCAACGGCATGGACATTCATCCCGGCGCGCGCCTGGAAGTGCTCGCCCACAACTATGACGACACACTCACGCTGCGCATCAACGGCCAGCCCGTACATCTGGGGTTGGCGGCCGCGCGCAAGGTTTGGGTTGCGGCGCCGGCCTCGTAGCCGGGCCAGAGTGCGCTTAAAGGGATATTGGCATCATTAGTTCCCGTTAATGCCACGCGGCCCGCGTGGTACCATTACGTCTCTCTCACCCCCCTGGCCCGTCCGTCCTGCCCCTTTGAAACCAAAGCGCTAGTTGGGTGAGTCCCCCCAGGAGTGTTACCCTCGTGGAAGTGGCACTCCCGCGCCTGCCCGCGGGAGAAATCTATGCTCAACCTTCGGAGATTGTCCAACATGGTCCGTGCTGTTCGTGCCGCGTTAAGCATTGCAGGCTGCCTCGCCGGCGCCACCTTCCTACTGCAAGCTCAGATCCCTTTGAATCTAAGCCCCTCCCGTGTTGTGGGGCATCCCCAGCTTCCGATCGCCACAACCGCTCCCAACTACGTCGAGGGGAGGGAATTCAATAGTCCGCAGGCCATCGCGGTCGATGAATCGTCGGGCTACCTTTATGTCGCCGACACCGGCAACAACCGGGTGCTCGCCTTCCGCGACGCCCAGTCGTTCGCCAATGGCGCCCAATCGGAATTCGTACTGGGCCAGCGCGACAAATTGTCCACCCTACCCGGTGGTCCGGGCACGAGTTTCACCAGCGGCCTGTCGGTTCCCACTGGCGTCGCCGTGGACGCCTCGGGCAATGTATATGTCGCCGACGCGTTCAACAATCGGATCATCCGGTATCCCCGGCCCATTTCCCAGCCCGCGGGCGAGCCCCGGCTGGCCGACTTTCTGATCGGCCAAACCAGTTTCACCGGAAACCGCGCCAACCAGGGCGGGACGACCACGGCATCCACTCTCTTCTTTGCCTCCACCAACACCGTCTACAAGATCACCATTCGCTTCGACGCGAGCGGCAACCTGTGGGTCACCGACGCCGGCAACCACCGTGTGTTGCGGTATCCCGCATCGGCTCTTGCCTCGGGCGCTGCCAATGCGCCGGCGGCCGACCTCGCCCTCGGTCAAAGCTCGCTGACCGGCAATACGCCCCTGCCCAACAGCACCGCTGCCAACGTGCGTACGGCCAAGAACGGCACCCGCGAGCCATCGTCCTTGGCGCTGGATCAGGCCGGGCGATTGTTCGTGGCCGATGGTCTCAATCGGGTGCTCGTCTACCTACCGCCGTTTAATACGGGTCTGGACGCCTCCCGCATTATCGGCATCGTTCCCACCCCTGGCCAAGGGCAGACCCCGCTGAAACCGATTAACGACTACAGCGTGGGCGTGGTGACCGTGAATCCGACGCGGCTATTCCCGGCGCAGGGCGTCTTTACCATTGGCAACATTCCCTTTGTCGTCGATACTCCGTCCAGCCGCATCGTGCGCTACGATCCGTTCGATCAGTGGCCCAGTGAGGCGGTTTCGTTCTCGCCCGCTGGAAAGGCCTTCATCGGCCAGGACGCCTCCGCACAAGACAGCCAGTTTCCCAATCGCAACCTCGCCGAGCCTTCGGAGAACACGTATAACATTCCCGGCGACGCCATCTATTCAAGGGGAGAGACCTATGTCGCCGACACCGGGAACAATCGTGTCCTGGCGCTCGGCGACATCTCGACCGGCCCGGTTCTTTCATCCAGCACACCGTATTCGGCGCGCCGCGTGCTCGGCCAGATCGGCTTTGCGTTTCGCTCGCCTAATCTGATCGAAGGGCGCGAGGTGCAGTTTGCCGGCGGCGAAGGCGTTGCCGGCGCCGTCGTGATTGACCGGCGGTCCACGCCGCCGCGCATGTATATTGTCGACCCGAACAACCACCGGGTTCTCTGCTTTGCCGACGCCCGCAATGTGCGGCCGGGCACCGAGGCCGACTTCGTGATCGGGCAGCCGGATAAGTTCCGCGGCATGCGCAATTATCCCTTCAACAAAGTGGATCAGCGCAATGAGAGCAGCCTCCTGTTCCCGGTTGCCGCAGCCGTGGACGCCGATGGCAATTTGTGGGTAGCCGACCAGGTGAATTCGCGCGTTCTGCGCTTTCCGTCGCCGTTCAGCTATCGCGGGTCGCTTCCGATGCCCGCCGATCTCGTGATCGGCCAATCCAACTTCACCGTGGCCGCAACCGATGCCACCTCGCGCACGCTCGCCAGGCCTTCCGGCGTGGCCTTCACCGTCGAAGGGAATCTTCTGGTGGCCGATAGCGCTCACAACCGCGTCCTGCTGTTCAAGGCGCCGTTCCAATCGGGCATGGCCGCCAGCACTGTCATTGGACAACCCGACTTCGGCACCAGCGCCGCGGGCAACGCAGCCAACCGCCTCAACAGCCCGCAGGAGATTTCCACCGACACCGACGACCGTCTCTACGTCGCCGACTCGCTCAATAACCGCGTGCAGATTTTTGACCGAATCACCATTGCCTCCAACGGCCCCAACGCGGCATTCAGCCTGGGTCCCCAAAGCGGACTGCGCACGCCCACTTCCGTCTTTGTCAGCTCCGCCAACGGCGAAATTTGGGTCGCCAGTTCGCAGCAATTTCGCATGGTGCGCTTCCCTCGCTTCGACGTGCTGGTAACGCGCGGCGATGTGCCCGACTACACCATCCAACTGCCGACCAACGTGCGGCCGCTGGGCTGTTCGCTCGACGCCTTTGGCGCGCTCTATATTACCGACACGCTTAACCGCGTGGCGATTTTCTATCCGCGCGTGGACGTGGTCAGCGCGGCCACCGGATTTGGCCGCATTGCCCCCGGTATGTACACCTCGCTCTACAGCGACAAGTTGAACTACGCGTTCACCGACGCCGTTCTCGTATTCGACCAGTTGCCGAATCCGATTCCGATGACGCGTACGCTGGGAGATATTCAGGTGCTGATCGACGACCAACCGGCGCCGATTCACTTCATCTCACCCTTCCAGATCAACTTCCTGATGCCCAATGCCACTCGATCGAGCGGCACCGTGGAGTTGCTCATCGTGCAGCCGTCCACGGGCCGGGTGATCGCCGCAAGCCAGATCAATATGGACATCGCCTCGCCGGGCTTTTTCCTGAAGGCGCCCTCGCGCCAGATTGCGGCTTTGAATCAGAACAACACCATCAATTCGCCCGAAAACCAGGCCACTCGCGGTGAGACGATTCAGCTCTTCGCCACCGGGGCGGGCAACATTCCTGGCGCTCCGGCCGACGGCGAACTGGCGCAAGGCGCGATTGAGACGCCGACCAAGCCGCGCGTCTTCATCAACGGCACGGAGGTTGTTCCGAGCTACTCGGGCCTTGTTCCCGGCTCAATCGGCCTCTGGCAGATCAACGTGACGATTCCGGCGAACGTGCCGCCCTCGAACGAGGTGCAGGTTGTCATGACGATGAACAGCATCCCGAGCAACAGCCCAACGAATCCAGTGGGCACGCGCACGACTATCGCCGTTCGCTGATCATGCCCGACGCGCTGATCCTGATCGATCTGCAACGGGCTATCGACGATCCCTGCTGGGGAACGCGCAACAATCCCCAGGCCGAAACCATCGCCCGCGCCCTGCTGGAGAAGTGGCGCGGGCTTTCCGCTCCGATCTTTCACGTCAGGCACGACTCGACCGAGCCGGACTCCACTTACCGCCCCGGCCAGCCCGGCAACGACTTCAAGCCTGAGGTGGCGCCGTTGCCCGGTGAAACCGTGATGGTCAAACGCGTCAACTCGGCCTTCGTGGGCACGGACCTGGAAACGCGTCTGCGCGCGGCCGGTATCGACCGTCTGGTCGTGTGCGGCGTCATCACGAACAACAGCGTGGAAACCACCGTCCGCCACGGCGCGAACTTGGGATTTCGCATCACGCTGGTGGAGGACGCCTGCTTCACATTTGCCCGATCCGACTATCACGGACATGCGCGGACGGCCGATGAAGTCCACGCGATGTCGCTCGCCAATTTGAATGGCGAGTATTGCGAAATCGTCCGTGGCCGCGAATTGCTATAGGAAATTCATTCCGGAATTTCCTTTCCCGTGAGCTCTTTTCCGGATTTCCGTCGCGTATCTTCCGTGACATAATCGCACCGCCCCGTCCTGAATTCGAGTGAAGGAGACGAACTATGTTGAGAGACTGGAAAAATCTCGCTACGACCATTACCTTCGCGGCATTGGTCCTCGGCTATGGCGCCGGCCTCGCGCGGGCGCAGGAAGACGACGATTCCAATGCCAACGACAATCGCGCCGCCTGCCAGGGCCTGCCATCGCATGGCGAATTGCGGAACGCGCTGATTGCCGCGCGTGGCCAGAACAGCGCGCAGAGCAACGGCGGCTTCGGCCTCCACATGTGGGCGACCATTGTGAACCGCGATGGCGTCGTCTGTGCCGTGGCGTTCACGGGGAACATTCGTAGCGACCAGTGGCCCGGCAGCCGCGTCATCTCCGCACAGAAGGCCAACACCGCGAATGCGTTCAGCCTTCCTGGCCTGGTGCTGTCCACCGCCAACATCTACAGCGCTGTTCAACCGGGAGGCAGTCTCGCCGGCCTCCAACACAGCAATCCTGTCAACACCGAAGTTGCCTACCGCGGCAACCCGCGCCAGAACGGCCAGGGCAATGACGCAATGGTGGGCGGGCGCATTGGCGGGGTCAATATCTTCGGCGGCGGTCTGGGACTGTATCGCCACGCCAACAACATCGTGGGCGGGTTGGGTGTCAGCGGCGACTCCTCGTGCGCCGACCACAACATCGCCTGGCGCGTCCGCAACATCCTGCAACTCGACTATCTGCCTGGCGGCGTGAGCGGCGACGCCAACCGTCCGGACAATATCGTCTACGACATCGCGACGCTTCCTGGACAATCGACCGGAGTGAGCGCCGGCGGTTGGGGCCACCCCACGTGCAGCGCCGCGGCCACCGCGATTGCGCCCACGCTTCCGGTTCGCCGCCAGTAGTCAGACGCTTCCCGCCGGATCCGGCTGGAGCGGCCGGGTCCGGTGCATCTTCCATCGGCTTCACATTCCATCGGTCTCACATCCACTCCGCCACGCCGTTCGGTTATCGTAGGGCATGAGGCTCGCTTCCATGAAACCTGCCACGGCTTTGCTGCTGTTCGCTTTTTCCGCATTTGCCCAGCCTGTTGAGATCGTCCTTGCCACATACGGCTCCGGCCAGCTCCACGACGTAACCGCCTCCGTTCGTAACGCCCTCGCGGCGGGGAAGCGCGATCTGCCCGTGACGCTTGACGCGCTTGCCGTGTCCGATCCCGCGCCGGGCCGCGTGAAGACGCTGCGTATCGTCTACCGGGCGGGCGGGGCGCTGTATGAGGTGATGGCCAACGATTTCGAAACGATCGCCCTTCCTACCGGGGCGCCCACCAGTGCCGCGGCCGCGCAGCCCGCGCCGGCGACGACCGTTCAGCCCACCTCGGGCGGTTTCTTCGACACTCCGGGCGCGAGCACAACGCCTACGGCTTCGAGCGCGGGCGCTTCCAGCGCCGCTCCGGCGGCCGGCTCCACTTCGGGTGCCGCCTCCGCTCCGGCGCCGACTACGGTTTCACCGGTCTCTTCCGTGCCGAACGGCGCCTGCTTCTACACACAACCTAATTACGCGGGTTCGCCCTACTGCTTTGCGAGCGGTTCGGCCACATCCACACTTGGCGGCCAGCGTCAGCGGTTCCGCAGCATGCGCCTTGTCGGTTCGGCCCAAGCCGTCTGGCTCTTCGACGCCGACAATTTCACCGGAGCCTCTGTCCGGCTTACGCAAAGCCAAGCCGACCTGCGCAACGCCCGCGGCGCCTACTATGCAACCGACTTTGATAGCCGTGCCGCCAGCCTCCGCGTCGAATAAAATGGCGCAATGTCTTTCGATCCCGCCACCATTGACCTTTGGAACGAAGAGGAGATTGCGCGCTTCAAGCGCCAGAACCTGAAACCACGCCTGGAAATGGAGATGCTCGGCGCGGGCGGCCCCGGCCCGTTAGTGGCGGAAGGCGATTCCTGGTTCGACTATCCGGTTCCCCTCGCGGTGGACATCATCGAATGTCTTCGAGGTTTTCACAACTTCCAAATTGAAAAGCACGCCAAGTATGGCGACACGCTCGAGAACATGATCTTTGGTCCCGGCGTGACGTCGCTGATGCAGGCGGTTCGTGAAATCAGACCCAAAGCGCTTTTATTCTCCGGCGGCGGAAACGATGTGGCGGGCGACGAGTTTGGCGGCTATCTGAATCACAAGTTCTCAGGGCTGCCGTTGATTCGCCCGGACGTGGCGAGCTACCTGATTGATACCGTCTTTGAAAACTATTTCCGCCACCTGATCCAGGCAGTCGCTACGGCCAGCCCGTCCACAACCATAGTGACGCACGGGTATGGTCACACACGCCCCACGGGCAAAGGCGTGATCAGCCTTCCTGGCATCTCGTTCATCGGCCCTTGGCTGCTTCCGGCGCTCAACGCCAAGCGCATCTCCGACTCGGGAGAACAGATTGGCTGCGTCGCTGGCCTGATCGATCGCTACAACGCCATGCTCGCGCGATTGGCAAAGCAATTTCCAAAGTTCCGGTATGTTGATCTCCGGCCACTGATCAACCCGGACACCGATTGGGCGAATGAACTCCACCTCAAGAACAGTGCGTGCGCGCGTGTGGCGAAGAAGATTGCCGAGGTGGTGAACGCGCTGTAGAGCGGGCGGTTGCGTGAACGCGGCTTTGCGCTACTTCTTCTTCACCAGCTCTACCACGGTGATCTTGCGGAACTCCACCGGGCCGTGATCGCCCTGTAGTGTAAGGGGGCCTGGGGCGCTCTCATTGGCGTCGGTGGCCATTGCCGTCCGTCCTTCGATCTCCACGTGGTCGTGCAGCGTTTTCCCATTCAGCCCCACCGACCGCTCACGCCCCCTGAGCGTGATGTCAAAA
>CAYUZM010000117.1:1934-10773 GCA_964449665.1 uncultured Solibacteraceae bacterium | reverse complement strand
GACCGAAGCCGTAGCGGCCGCCTTTCCATTTCTGCTCGCCGGTGCGGGCGTCGAGGCAGGCCAGGATGCCTTCGTCGAGGCCATAGAGGAAGCCGTTGTGGAGCACCGAACTGTTGAACTTATTCTTCATGCGGTTGCTGAACCAGACTTGGCGGGCGGAATAGGCGCTGCCCTGGGCGGAGATTTCGAGCAGCACCGCGCCGTGGCCGTAGCCGGCGGAGAGAAAGAGCGTGTTGGGGCCGGTGGGAATGGGCTGGGCGCTGTTGACGTCGTACTCGGTTTTCCAGGGGAACTCCCAGAGGAGTTTGCCGTTGGCGGGGTCGAGGGCGACGGCGCGTTCAGCGGTGATGACGATCACCTGGCGCTTGCCCGCGAGTTCGGCGAGCAGGGGCGAGGTGTAGGCCTGCTTGTCGTCAAGCGCGGCCCAGACGCGTTCGCCGGTGGTTTTGTTGTAAGCCACGACGCTACGGCCGTTGGAGCCGCCGGGCAGGACGATGACCTTATCGTCGACCACGAGTGGCGAAGAGGACATGCCCCATTGGAGGTTGGAAGCGCCGGTGTCCTGGAGGATATTCTTGCGCCAGACGGTGAGGCCGGATTGCGCGTCGATGACGCGAAGCTCGCCTTCGGCACCCATGGCGTAGATGCGGCCGTCGTGCCAGATGGGCGTGGCGCGGGGGCCGTCGCCGCCCATCGATTCGCGAAACTCGGCATCCCACGCGTTGGACCAACGCTCTTTCCCGGTGAGGAGATCGTACGCGGCGACCACCTCTTTGGAGCGGCGCTGTTCGATGGAGAAGGCGGTGTTGTTGGCAATGACAAAGGCCGCATAGCCGCCGCCGATGGGTTGCCGCCAAAGGCGCTTCAGGCCGGAGGCGGGCCAGGTGGTGAGGATGGGGGTTTGCGAATAGACGCCGAGGCGGCCGGGACCGCGGAAGTCGGCCCAGTAGGCATCGGCGGTAGCGGGCGGCGCGGGCGTGCCGGGCGCGCTGGGCGTGCCGGGCGCGGCTGTCGCGGAGCCGGGGTTGGGGATGCCGGGCTCGGGTGCGGGTGGCTTTTGAGCGGCGCGGTCGCGTTCGAGTTCGTCGTCATGCGAGGCGCGGGTGCCGTACTTGAGAATGGGGCGCGAGCCGGTGCCATCGAGTTCGAAGCGTACGCCGGCCAGGTAGGCGGCTCCGGCTCCTCCGAGGAGGGTGAGTGCGGCGATGGAGATGACCTTGCGAATAGCGGGCAAAAGAATCCTCTTCTTCAGTTGTATACGAGTTTGAGATGCGTACGTGAGCCGGGTGGCTGGAAATCTTCGCGTTGCGTTACAGTGGGACTCTCATTCCGAGTCATGACGCCCGACCGCATGCGCAAATTGGCGCGCGCCCTCGACCTGGTGGCCGAAAAGGACCGCCTGGAACTGGCGCGCCAGGAAGCCATTGAGCAGATGCGCCGCGAAGCCGCGGTGGAGTTGTACGGGATCTGCCGGCGGTTTGTGGATGAGTTGAACTCGTTGATGGACCAGGTGAAGCTGGATCTGTCGCCGGGCGAGTATGCGTGCGCGAACTTTCACGACACGGGGCCGAATCTGTTTCAGATCAACCTGAACGGGCGGCTGATACAGATTTCGTTCAAGCCCACCGATACGGTGACGTCGACGGACAACTTCCGCATCCCGTACACGCTCGAAGGCAACGTGAACTCGTATAACCAGCAGTTGCTCGAGCACGACGAGATTCGGGACCAACGGCTCTTTTATTGCCTGGAGCGCGGCGGCAATCACTGGCGCTATCAGGAGGGCGGCACGGGCCGGCAGGGCGTTGTGGACAGCGACTATCTGGCGGCGTTGCTGGAGAAGCTGACCTGAGCGCGCGGCGCGCGGCGGCGAACTAGAGAGAGCCTTTATCGAGCAGGCGCAGGGCGGCTTGCGCGCCGAATTCGGCGCGGAGTTCGAGTGCGGCGGCGGTGAGCGCGTGGTTGGGGAGTTTCGCGGCGATGGCGCCGAGGGCGCGGATGCCGAGGGCTTCGAGCAGGTGGCGGGCGTCTTCGAGAAACTCAGCGGCGTTTGGGGATTGCTTCGCTTTGGCGGCGAGCTTGGTGGAGGCCGCGCGGACGGTGGCGGCGTTTTCGGCGGCGAGGGCACGGATCAATTCGAGCGCGGGCAGGGGGTGTGCGGGCGCGGCGGCGAGGAGGGAGGCAAGCGCGGTGGGGCCGTGTTCGGCGTCGCGGTTTTCTTCCAGGCGTTCGGCGGGGAAGCGCTGGGCGATTTCCAACCACAGATCGAGCCGGTTGACGGTGGCGGCGGCGTGGGCGATGGCGTTGACGGCGCGGATGGCCTCGTCTGTGGTGAGGGCGTAGGAGGCGACGGATTCGATGAGCTTGTGGGCGGCGTAGTGATCGTCACAGCGATGCATGGCTTCGAGGAGCTGGGCCATGCCGTCGTTGCCGAGGCCCCGGAGGGCGGGGGCGAGTTTGGCGATGCCGGCGAGCCAGGGTTCGCGCACGGGTTCGGGACAACGCTTATACCAGTCGAAGAAATTTTCGAGGACGAAGGCGACGGTTTTGCGTTCGGGGCGGGCGGCGGCGGTGGTGTCGTGCCAGGTGTGGAAGGCGACGATGGCTTCGTTGGGGGCGAGGGTGGAGGCGTGGGAGCAGGCGTCGCGGAAGCCGGCGGGGACGGAGAGCTGTTCTTCGACGATCAGGTCGATCAGAGACGCGGCGGCGGAGCGGACCTGCGGCGAGGCGATGTCGCGGAGCGAGGCATAGGCGGGCGAGATGTTCTTCGCCAGCAGGTCGATGGTTTCCTCTGTGGTCAGAGGTTCAGGCATGGGGTCAGGATACAATGCGGGCCTGTTAGCGAGGCCCTTGCGCCCAGCGAGCGGTGGCGCAGGCGGCGGCGCGGGCGGCCGGGATGGTGTCGGATGCGCAGTGGGATTCGAAGGTGGATTGAACAAAGGCGCGGCTGGTGATGCCTTGGAGGTCGAAGTCGAGCGGAGAGTAGTGGGAGAGGCGTGGCGATGAATCGTCTTGCAGTTCCGCTTCGATCAGGGCGTGGGCGAGCCGCTCAAAGATGTTGGGGTAGTTGGTAGCGCGCTCCTTCCAGGATTGGACGAGCCGAGGCGCCCAGGAGCGATGGAGTTCCAGGTCGTGGGCTGGGTAATTGCCGACGGTATGCAGGTAAGGGCCGTCGCGTTTGAGGAACAGGATGTGCAGGGAGCCATCGCCGGCGTGAAAGAGGCGGGGGCCGCCGTGTTTGCCTCCGGCAAAAAGCCAACTGTGGAAGGTGATGGTTTCGGGCAGCGAGCCGCGCAACACGAGCGGCACGCCGGCGGTGATTGCGAACAGTTGCAGGGGGCGTGTTTCCACGTCCCGCACGCCGCCGATTGGCTTTGACTCGACGATCTCGGCGAGAGCGATGAAGGGCGCGGTCTTCATTGCCGCGTACGTATCCGTGTGGCGGTTGTTGAGGATGGGTTGAATCGTGCGGGTGGGCGAATGACATGCGGCGAAAAGCATCGGAATGAGTAGAGCGCAGTACAATGCCCGCATGGTGCAACTCCCTACAACTATAGGCGGGAGCCGGGCGTCGATCCGGATGGGGAATCGGGAGTCGAGACGATCATGAGTTTTTGTGCGGCGGAATCGCATGGAGGTTTGGGCGTGGAGGAGTGCGGGTCGGGCGGGGAGGGCGCGAATGTGGATCGCGAACGGGTGAAGGCGGCGTGACGGAGAGCGAGATTGCGCTGAACGTTGCCATTGCGGCGATGGGCGGCGCGGCGGTGGGAGTGGAGCGGCAGTGGTCGGGCTCGGCGTCGGGGCCGCACCGGGATTTCGCGGGCGTGCGTACGTTTACGTTGCTGGGGGCGTTGGGCGGGGTTGCGGGCACGCTGTGGGGCGCGGGGCTGGTTCCGCTGGCGGTGGTGGTGTTGGCGGCGGCGGTGGCGCTGGTGATTGCGGCGTATGTGGCGGCGAGCCGCGTGGACGTAGATGGGACGACGGAAGTGGCGGCGTTGTTGATTGCGGGCGCGGGGACGCTTTCGGGGCTGGGGTATTGGCGGGTGGGTTCGGCGATTGCGGTGGCGACGGCGCTGCTGCTGGCCGAGAAGACGCGGATGCACGAGTTTGTGCATCGCATCAAGGAGACCGAACTGCGCGCGGGGTTGCGGTTCGCCGTGATGGCGGTGGTGATTCTGCCGGTGTTGCCGGTGGGGCCGTATGGTCCGTGGGGCGGGATCATGCCGAGGGAGTTGTGGGCGCTGGTGTTGTTCTTTTCGGGGCTGAGTTTTGCGGGCTACATTGCGCGGTCGGCGGCGGGACCGAAGGGGTATGTGCTGGCGGGGCTGTTGGGCGGGTTGATCTCATCGACGAACGTCACCTACACGTTCGCGCGCACGAGCCGGAGCGATGCGGGGGCGCACCATGCGCTGGCGTTGGGCGTGTTGACGGCGTGTTCGGTGATGTACTTCCGGGTGCTGGCGGCGTGCGCGGTGTTGCATGCGCCGCTGGCGGTGGCGGCGTGGCCGTACCTGGTGGCTCCGGCGGTGGTGGGATGCGCCATTGCACTGGTGGGCGTGACGAAGGGCGATATGGAGGGAGGGTCGTCGGAGGCGCCGCAGAATCCGCTGCAGTTGCTTTCGGCGCTGCAGTTGGTGGTGTTGTTTCAAGCGGTGATGATGCTGGTGAACGCGGTGCGGGGCCGGTTTGGGGCGGCGGGGTTATTGACGTCGGCGGCGGTGCTGGGGTTGACCGATGTGGATGCGTTGACGATTTCGATGGTGAAGTCGGTGCAGACGGGGAGCGCGGTGGGGACGGCGGCGCAGGCGGTGGGCATTGGGATGTTGGCGAACACGATGTTCAAGTGCGGGGTAGCGGCGGTGTTGGGGAAGGGCGGATTTCGCGTGTGGACGGTGGCGGGGCTGGTGGCGCTGGCGGCGGCGTCGGGGGTTTCGCTGTGGTGGGTGGGGTAGCGGGCGTGTTGGCGCGGACCAAGCCTGTGGCGGCGTTGTGGCGGGAGGCGGACGCCGCGGCCTTACGGATTGGTCCTGTCCATTTGACGCACTCAAGATGTGGACAAATGCTGCCACTGGCGGGGATATGCCGTCATTGGTCTTTTACGGCGCAACGCCAGCCAGTTGCCGCCCGTCTGTGACATTGTTCCGCAAAACCGCAAAGTTTATGTCATGCCTTTCCCGACGGTACTTCCTGGCCTCTGCCGGATATGGCTCATTCCTCGCCGCGAGGCCCTCGGATGAGGACCGGTTCCCGGCGTGGAGCACCCAGTATGTCGACCGCATGTTGACGGATTCGCCGTGGGCCAAGGAGAGCGTCGTTTCGTACTATCTCGATGCGACCCGGGACCGGTATACAACCGAGTTCGCCCAGATTGGGATGCCGGGCGGAATTGGGCTTCCGGGGACGCAGATTCCGGGCTGGCCGCGCGGGGGTGGGAGTCGCGGAGGCAACCCAGGAAGTGTGCCTTCGACGTGGCCGGGCGGTTCCAATCGGGGATCGAAGGCGGAGATGTTTCTGCTGACGCGGTGGTCGAGCGCGCTGCCGATCCGCCGCGCGCTGGCGTTGCAGGAGTTTGGCATCAACGGGCTGAAGGACGAGAAGGCGGTGGAACTGTTGAACCGCCGCGATGCGGAGTATGTGATCGAGATCGCGGGTTTTCCGACGCAGGCGATTACCCAGGAGGCGCGTCAGCTGTCCTCGGAGCTGCTGCGTTCGGCGCGATTGACGGTGGCGAACCGTCCAGCTTCACGGGCGACGTATGCGAACGTTCCCGAGCACGGCATGCACCTGGTGGCGACGATGCGGTTCCCAAGGTTTGACGGCTTGTCCGGCAAAGACGGGACCATCGAACTTTATGCGGAATCCGGCAAGATCCAGATCCAGGTGCGGTTCAAGTTGAAGGAGATGGTTTACCAGGGAAGGTTGGAGTTGTAGACGCGGGCGGGCCGGCTACCCCAGCGCCTCCGCATACATGCGCGCCACCCGCGCCAGGCCATGCTCGCGGCGGATGAACGCGGAGGCCGCGCGCCCCATCTCGTGCAGCCGCAATGGATTGCGACGGGACCAGAGGAGATAGGCGGCGATCTGCTCCTCTTCGGCCATTCCGGCGTCGCAGCGCATGCAGGTTTCGTGGGGGAAGCGTGAGGTTTCCGGGCCCGCGGTCAACACGGTGGGGCGGCCCGCGCCCATGAGGCGGACGGCGATGCCGCTGCTTTCCCCGGCCGAGGGGTAGCGGAGGTTGAGGCACAGGTCGACTGCGGCGGCATGGAGCCAAAAATCGCTTTCTTCGAGGTAGCCGCGGCGGACGATGCCGGGTTGCGCCAGCTCATGGGCAAAGCTGCGTTCGGTTTCGCGGGAGACGAAATCGCCCGCTACCAGAAGGTAGATAGCTTCCCCGGCGGCGCGCAGGCGGGCGAAGGCTCGCAGGATGACGCCGAGCCGCTTGGTTTCGCGCAGATGGCCGAAGACACCGGCGAGCAGCGCGCCTTCGGGTACGCCGAGAGCGGCGCGAAGCGTGTGGACGTCAGCCGGGCGTGGTTCGGCGACCGGCGCCCAGAGATGGGGAATTTCCACGACGCGCGCTTGGGGGGCATGGCGGAGCACGGTGGCGGCGGCGCCGGGGTTATGCACGATCACGGTCCGGGCGGTGCGGCAGATGCGGCCGATCATGGGCCAGTCAAAGTACGCCGCGTCGCTTGCCGAGCGAGCCCGGCCGCGCCAGAGCTCGCGCGCCAGTTCGCGGTGCCATTCGCCGTAGTTGTGGACGAACTCCTCGATGTAGGAATACTCGTCGAGGGCGCCGAGGTAGAAGTGGTTCAGAAGAGCGTCGTGCAGCACGACGGCGCCGGGCCGGCGCAGGGCGCGGGCGTGGATGGAGGCGTGGAGCGGATTGTTGCCGATGTGATAGAGCTCGACGTCGCACGCGGCGGCAGGATTGGCTTGGACGTCGCAATGGTTGCGCAACGCGGCGAGCAGGGTGGCGGAGTAATCGGCCACGCCGGTGGGCGCCGGAGGAAGCGGCGAATGAAGCCCGACCTTCACCGCTTGATCCGTTTTCCGAACAGTGCCGTGCCGACGCGGATGTGGGTGGCGCCTTCTTCGATGGCGGCGGCGAAGTCATTGGACATGCCCATGGAGAGCGAGGGAAGGCCGTGCACGTGGGCGAGTTCGCGCAAGCGGCGAAAATAGGGGCGCGAGTGCTCCTGGTCCTCGCTCCAGGGGGGCATGGTCATCAGGCCTTGGAGTTGGAGGCGCGGGCAGGCGCGGACGGCTTCGATCAGCGCGGGTACGTCAGCGGGCGCCGCACCGTGCTTGGCCTCCTCGTCCGAGAGTTTCACCTCCAGGAAGACTTCGAGCGGGTGCGCGGTTTGTTCGTCGATGCGGCGGGCCAGTTTCGGCGAATCGACGGTTTGGATGACCTGGAACAGTTCGGTGGCGCGGCGCGATTTATTCGATTGCAGGTGGCCGATGAGGTGAAAGCGGGCGCCGGGGAGAAGCGGCAGTTGCGGCGCTTTGCCCTCGAATTCCTGGACATAGTTTTCGCCGAACTCGCGCAAACCCGAGGCGTAGGCCTCTTCGATCACCGTGGCGGGGAAGATTTTGGTGACGGCAATGAGTGTGACCTCTTCGCGCTTGCGGCCGGCGCGGGCGCAGGCGGCCTGGATTTGTTCTTCGACTCGGGAGAGATTTTCGGCGAGCACCTCTACTCATCATAGAGACGGCCGCAAGACGGCACCAAGAGCGATGCCCAAACCGATTCCCGCAGCCGGGGAGCTGATCAGCTCCATCCAGCGCTTTCTCCACGCGGCGCGGGATCCCGTGCTGCTCGAGCCCGGGGCCGGGCTGATCGCGCTCGACCCCCAACGGGTGGCCCTTACGCCCGCGGCGCGGGGCATCCGGTTGGAAGCCTGGGATGACAGCTCGAATTTCCACCGGAATGTGGTCGGCATGCGGGCGTGCGGTGGCGGGAATCTGGTCCTCGAAGTGGAGGAATTTGGCGGCAAGCGCGGCAAGATGATTCTGGCCGACCGCGCGCGGCCGCTCTATCAGGGCCTGGAGCGCGACTCGTCGCGGATGGTATTCGCGGAGGCGTTTCGGGAGTTCCTTTGCCGGCAGTTTCTGGGGTGGAAGATCGCCGATTTGACCTCGCACGGGGATTTGGAACATTCGCTGTCGCCTTCGTTTCCCCGAGCGATGGTGACGCAGGGGCAGCGGGCATGGGCGGCCATTGCCACGCCCGCACACGACAACGCCGACCGGGTGTTGACGTTTGGTCTCATCTGGCACAACTATTTGCGTCTGCGCGAGCGTGGCCTGCATGTTGAGGGACTGGCGCTTTTTGTACCGAAGGGGAAGTCGCGGACGACCTGTTTGCGGGCACGCTGGTTGAACCGAAACGCGTTGCAAGTGGCCGTCTTCGAATACGAAGGCGATGGCTGGGAGCGGGCCGTGGAAACGTCGCAGGGCAACCTTGACACGTATTTGAATCCTGCCTCGCAGCCGGAGCCGCCGCGGTGGCGGGGCGGCGAGGGGGCCGCGCACGGTCCGGAGTGGTGGTTGGAGCAGATGGTGCGGAACCAGCCACGCATCATCGACGCGCGGCTTTGCGAAGCGCCGGTGTATGGGCAGGTTCCGACGGTGGCGGGCGAGGTCGTGCAAGGCGGGATTGTCGCACAGACCGAACAGGTGATCGCGAACATCAAGGCGGTGCTGGCGCTGGCGGGATGCGGGCTTGAGGATGTGATCAAGGTCACCTGCTGGCTCGACGATCCGCGCGACTTCTCGTCGTTCAACGCGGTGTTCGAAAAGCACTTCGGCCCAAACCCGCCCGCCCGCTCGACCG
>CAYUZM010000117.1:0-1924 GCA_964449665.1 uncultured Solibacteraceae bacterium | reverse complement strand
CGTGGAGCGGGGCATCATCGATCTGCTGGCGGCCACGATCGACGGCAGGCTGACCGTGATGGAGTTGAAGGCGACGCAGGACCCGCACCTGCCGGTTCAGGCGCTCGACTACTGGATGCGGGTGGCCTGGCATGCCGGGCGGGCGGAGTTCGGGCAGGCGGGCTATTTCCCTGGAATGGCGCTGCGTGTGGACGCGCCACGGCTCATTCTGGCCGCACCGTCGTTCGAGTTTCATCCGACGACGGAGGTGTTGCTGGGCTACCTCGACCCGGCGATCGAGGTGGAGCGTGTCGGGCTGGCGGTAGAATGGGAGCGTCAGATACGGGTGTCGTTCCGGTTACACGGACCGCGCCGCCCTTGTTGAAGTCCGCTGGGTTCCTATGTCGACTCGCCTGTTGCGTCAAATCCGAACGGCTATCGAGCAGTTGAACCCGCACGACGTGCGGATGACCGCCGAACGTCCCGTGAGCGTAGTGCTGCACGCCTACGACAGCGCGTCGTACGCGGAGATGGAGGACTTCTTCACTCCGGCGGGCGTCTCGCGCAAGAAGCGGATTGAAGTATCGGAGTATCTGTTCCGGGAAGGCGACGCGAATGTGCCGGCGGAGGCCGACCTCCATGTAGTGGACCGCACACTTGCCTTGCAGGTGGGCGGTGATGGGATGGACCTTCCTCCCGGGACCTTTGTTTACGACGCCGGGCAGCCGCGGCGGCTCGTGGAAAGCGTGCTGGCCGCCAAGCAGGATATGGGCTTGCCGTTGTCGCGCGCGTTTCCGCCGTTCCGAGGCCTCGTCGCGCAGCGCACCATTCATCAGATCTCGAAGGAGAACGCCGTGTTCGCGCTGGCCACGGCGCTGCCCGATATCGCGCCGGGCATTCTCAGCCTGCCATGGGCGATTCCCGAAGCGATGTCCGACACAGCCGTGCTCACGGTGAACCAGATCCGCATGGCGTTTCTGCTGGCGGCGGCGAGCGACCGTCCGGTGGGCTACCGGGAGCAGAAGATGGAAGTGGCGGGCATCATTGCGGGCGCGTTTGGGTGGCGGGCGGTGGCGCGCAACCTGGTGAGCAAGATTCCCTTCGGCGGCGGATTGTTGCCGAAAGCGGCCATCGCCTACGCCGCGACATATGTCGAAGGGCGTTCACTCGAACGGTTGTACGGGCGCGGCTATGGCTTGACGCGCAAGGAACGCAACCTGGAGTACGGCAACGCCATGACGAAGGGCCGGCAGGTGGCGGGGGCGCTGTTCGACGCCTGGCAGCAACGGCGGGCAAAGGCACTTCGATAGGCAGCCCGCAAAGACCCTGCGCATCGCGATATATTGAACAACGGCCCGGCCTTTTGATGCTGGCTTTGTTCCTACTTTCGGCCGTTCTTGCGCCCGCCGTCCTAGCCGGAGGGCTCGATGTGAGGGTCTACTCCGAGTTGCGGCGGATCGGACCGGACGGCTCGCCCGCCGAACCCGACAGCCTGGGACGCCCGCGTGAGATTCTGTCGCCCGCGGTGGTGCGGCAAGCGTTCACGAGTTTTCGCGTGGTGATCAGCGCCCCGGCCGGGAAGAACTTTACGTTGTTTCTGGGGGAGAACCCCGAAAACGTGTTGCAGACGACCCTCTACAAAGAGTCGTGGACGCAGGTAGGGAAGGCGTGGGTTCCCGACGGGTTGCACAAGGTGACGGCGCCCTACACGGGCATGATTCCCGACGCTTCGCTGGGGCCGGAGCAACAGAACGTGCAGAGTTTTTGGCTGGACGTGTACACGCCGTCGCAGGCTCCGATCCGGCGCGTGCGGCTGGAGGTGCAGCTCAATTCCGGCGACGACTGGCTGATTTACCCGATGGAAGTGCGCATCGAGTCGCTGATCTCGCCCAAACCCGATTTCATTTCGCCGGAGTTCATTTCATCGCGAAGAATTCTCTTTACA
>CAYUZM010000116.1:0-10867 GCA_964449665.1 uncultured Solibacteraceae bacterium | reverse complement strand
CTCGAAGAGATGACGGGACGTCCGCTGGTCCAGTGAGGCACGATTCCATGAAAGCCCTTCGCATTCTCTTTTTTGTTTTGCTGATCGCCGTCGGCTTTGTCGGTGGCTTCGGGTATGGACGTTGGTACGGTCCTCGCGATCACACGGAAACCTCCACGAACAAGCCCAAAGGCTACCACTGCCCGATGCATCCGAGCTACCACTCCGACAAGCCCGGCGACTGCCCCATCTGCGGCATGAAGCTGGTGCCGGACGATGACTCGGCTCATCCCGTCAGCGCGGAAGCCCAGAAGCCGACTGGCAAGATTCTCTACTACATGGATCCGAAGGCTCCCAACTTCAAGTCCGACAAACCGGGCATCAATCCGGAAACGGGCAGCGACCTCCAGCCGGTCTACGAGAATGATCCGGCCGCGATGCCAATGGGCACGATCCGCGTAAGTCCGGAAAAGCAACAGGTCATCGGCGTCAAGTTTGGTGAGGTGACGTCCAGCGCAGGAACTCACTCCTTTCGGTCCGTGGGGAAAGTCACGATGGATGAAACTCGATTCTCGAAAGTTCAAACGAGGATCGAGGGCTGGATTGAGAAGGTGTACGTCGATTTCACAGGCAAGCTGGTGGAGAAGGGCCAGCCTCTTTTGACGCTGTACAGCCCGGAAATGTTAGCCAGCCAGCAGGAGTATCTGCTAGCGATTCGAAGTCGCGAAATCATGAAGGACAGTCCGCTGGCCGGCTCACAACAGCAGAGTGATTCGCTCCTGGTCGCGGCCCGCAAGCGGCTGGAACTCTTCTCTCTGAGTGAAGCCCAGATTGAGGAAATCACCCGCTCTGGCAAGCCGCTGACGAATATCACGATCTACTCGCCCATCAGCGGCTTCGTCATGATGCGCAATGCGTTTCCGAAACAGCGCATTACGCCGGAAACCGAGCTCTATACGATAGTCGACCTAAGCAAGGTGTGGATCATGGCCGACGTTTTTGAGAGCGAGGCTTCGATGATCCGGGTAGGAATGCCCGCACGTGTGAGTCTTTCCTATGGGAGCGGCGGGAAGATCAACGGCCGAGTGAGCTACATACAGCCCGAGGTTGACCCCACGACTCGCACACTGAAGGTCCGTATCGAAGCCGACAACCCAGACATGCGCCTCAGGCCCGACATGTTCGTGGATGTAGACTTCAGCGTCGCCATGTCCGCTCGCATGACCGTGCCCGCGGAAGCGGTACTCGACACCGGGCTAAAGAAGACGGTGTTCGTTGACCGCGGCAACGGCTACATAGAGCCTCGGCAAGTCGAAACCGGGGAGCGGATCGGCGATCGCATAGAGATCACCAAGGGGCTGACCCCGAGTGAGCGCATTGTCATTTCAGGCAACTTCCTGATCGATTCCGAAAGCCAACTGAAGTCATCGGCTGCCGGAATGGCTGGGCATCAACACGGAGGGGCGACTTCTGCACCTGCGCCTTCCACAGCTGCGCCCGCCGCTGGGGAGCACAAGAAGCATGATTGACCACATCATCGAGTTCTCCGGCAGGAACAAGTTCCTGGTCTTCATACTCATCGGATTTGCAGTTGTGGCCGGCATTTACTCGATGAGGACAATTCCGCTCGATGCGCTCCCGGACCTGAGCGATACGCAGGTGATCGTTTACTCGCGCTGGGATCGAAGCCCCGACATCATGGAGGACCAAGTCACATACCCAATCGTCACCAGCATGCTGGGGGCGCCGAAGGTGAAAGACGTGCGAGGGTTCTCGGACTTCGGCTAGTCGTTCGTCTACATCATCTTCGAAGAAGGGACTGACATCTATTGGGCGCGATCGCGGACTCTGGAATACTTGTCCGCGGTCCTCCAACAGCTTCCGCAGGGCGTGAAGACGGAGTTAGGTCCCGACGCTTCGGGCGTTGGTTGGGTCTTTCAGTATGTGCTGATCGACAAGAGCGGAAAACATTCGCTCGCGGAACTCCGTTCGTTGCAGGATTGGTTTCTGCGTTATCAACTAAAGTCCGTTCCGGGCGTCGCCGAAGTCGCACCGCTCGGTGGCTTTGTTCGGCAATACCAGGTAAACGTCGATCCCAACCGGCTCCAGGCATTCAAGATTCCAATCATGAAGGTGGTTGAGGCGGTTCGCAAGGGCAATAACGATGTTGGGGGACGGCTTGTCGAATTCAGCGGTACCGAATACATGGTGCGCGGGCGCGGCTACGCCAAGAGCGTCGATGACATCGGCAACATCGTCCTGCTAAGCACCGAAGGGGGCGTACCGGTTCGAGTCAAGGACGTGGGCAACGTTGTTCTGGGCCCCGATATTCGACGAGGCATCGCCGACTGGAATGGCGAAGGCGACGTGGTCTCGGGCATCGTCGTCATGCGGCAAGGCGAGAACGCACTCGAGGTCATTGAGAGAGTCAAGGCGAAGATTAAGGATCTCGAGCCCGGCCTGCCGGAAGGAGTAAAGATCGTCTCCGCCTATGACCGTTCCGATCTGATTCTTCGTTCGGTCGAAAACCTGAAGGTGACGATCACCGAGGAAATGGTGATTGTGGCCCTGGTGATCTTCATTTTCCTCTGGCACATCCCGAGTGCGATCATCCCTGTATTCACGATTCCCATTGCCATCATCATCTCCTTCATCCCGATGAAGATGATGGGGGTCAGCGCGAACATCATGTCGCTTGGCGGGATCGCGATTGCTATAGGCGCCATGGTGGATGCCGCCATCGTCGTGGTGGAACAGACTCACAAGAAGCTTGAGGAGTGGGAGCGGACTGGACGCAAGGAAGACTACCACCGGGTAGTCATTGATGCAGTGAAGGAAGTGGGTGGTCCCAGCTTTTTCGCACTGCTTGTGATCGCAGTTGCGTTCTTGCCGGTATTGACCCTGGAAGCGCAGGAAGGCCGGCTCTTTAAGCCATTAGCCTATACGAAGAACCTGTCCATGATCATCGCCGCCGTGTTGGCCATCACTCTGGACCCGGCGATGAGGCTGCTTTTCACGCATATGGAAAACTTTCAGTTCCGGCCGCGCTGGCTGGCGCGTGGCGTGAATGCCGTTCTGGTTGGCAAGATCCACTCGGAGGAGAGTCACCCGATCAGCAGGATTCTGATAAGACTCTACGACAACATCTGCCGCTGGTCACTCCGCCGGAAGGTTCTGGTCATAGCGGGAGCTATTGCGATTGTGGGAGTCACGATCTACCAGCAACTAGGTTCTGAGTTCATGCCGCCCCTTGATGAAGGCACGCTGCTCTACATGCCGTCCACGCTCCCTGGTATCTCGGTGGCGGAAGCGCAAAAGCTCATGCAGGCCCAGAACAGGATCATCAAGAAGTTTCCCGAAGTCCTCACCGTACTGGGCAAGTCCGGCCGGGCTGAAACGTCCACGGATCCGGCGCCGTTCTCGATGATGGAGACCACCATCGTCCTCAAGCCACAGGCTGAATGGCGAAAGATCGATACCTGGTACTCGCAGTGGACCTGGACACCAAACTGGATCAAGTCGGTCTTCCGGCACGTCACGCCAGATCACATTTCAAGCGAACAGCTGGTGGAAGAGATGAATACGGCTCTCTTAATGCCCGGTGTGTCCAACGCCTGGACTATGCCCATAAAGGGCCGTACCGACATGCTGACCACCGGAGTGCGCACACCCGTGGGCATCAAGGTCTATGGCTCCGATCTGAAGCAGATCGAACAGATCGGTACGAACATTGAGAGCGTCCTGCCGAAAGTGCGCGGAACTCGAAGCGTATTTGCGGAGAGAACGGGGGGAGGCTACTTCCTGGACTTCGATTGGAAGCGCGAGGAGATGGCCCGCTACGGTCTCAGCATGGAGGATGTGCAAGGAGTGGTGATGAGCGCCGTGGGTGGGGAAAACGTGACCACCACCATCGAAGGCCGGGAACGCTACCCGGTCAATGTGCGGTATCTGCAGGACTTCCGCAGCGATATCAACCGGCTCAGCCGCGTTCTGGTGCCGACAATGGACGGCAAGACGCAGATTCCGGTTTCGCAACTTGCCGATATCAAGCTTTCGAGCGGCCCCGCTATGTTGCGGGATGAGAACGGGATGCTCAATGGCTACGTTTACGTTGATGTCGCAGGGCGCGACATTGGCGGCTACGTGGAAGAAGCCAAGAAACTGATCCGCGAGAACGTGAAACTTCCGGCGGGGTACACCCTGGTCTGGAGCGGACAGTACGAGGCCATGCAGCGGGTTCGGGAGAAACTGACGGTCATCCTGCCTCTGACGCTGTTCCTGATCATGATGCTGCTCTACATGAATACGAAGTCGCTCACGGAGACCATGCTGATCATCCTGGCTGTTCCGTTCTCGGCAGTAGGCGCGATCTGGTTCCTGTACCTGCTCGGCTACAACATGAGCATTGGCGTATGGGTCGGCCTGATTGCCTTGCTCGGGGTCGATGCCGAGACAGCCATCTTCATGCTGCTCTACCTGAATATCGCCTACAACGGAGCAAAGAAGGAAGGCAGGATGAACAACTTGGCCGATCTCCAGAACGCGATCCACGACGGCGCCGTGAAGCGGATCCGGCCCAAATTCATGACCGTGGCCGTCATGTTCATGGGACTCGTCCCGATCATGTGGTCTACCGGAGCGGGCGCGGATGTGATGAGGCGCATAGCGGCTCCGATGATCGGTGGGATCTTCACGTCCTTTATTCTCGAGCTGGTCGTCTACCCGGCAATCTATGAGGTTTGGAAATGGAACACAGAAGTCAAAAAACAACAACTCGTATCTTAAGCCTCGCTATTGCGCTCGGGCTGTCCACGACGGCTTGGAGCCAGGATCTGCAGTTCGAAGTCCGCCACGAGCGCGCACTGAAGGATCATCCCGGTCGCGTCACGCTCGACGAACGCGGAGTGCAGTACCAGCAAATCCTCACCGGGAAGCAACAGGCGAAGGTCGCGAAGGGAAAGAAGCCTCCGAAGCTGGAGAGCGCACGGTGGGAGTATCAGGACATTCAACAACTCTGGATTTCACCCGAGAAGCTGGTGATCGTTTCCTACAAGGACCGCAAGTGGTTCCTCGGCGTGGACAAGGAATTCGAGTTCTTCCTTCCCAAAGGCAAGTCGTTCGAGGCGGCCTACGCGATGCTGAAAGACAAGCTGGACCGCAGATTCGTCGCCGCAGTGGCTGACTCACAGTCCGGCACGCTCTGGGAACTTCCTGTCAAGCTGCTGGGGAGGATTCAGGGGTCCGATGGTGTCCTCCAGGTGGGACCGGATCGCATCGTCTACAAAACGGACAGACCCCGTCAGTCGCGCACCTGGCGGTATCAGGACATCGAGAACGTCAGCACGTCTGATCGCTATCAGCTCACGCTTACGACCTACGAGCGCGCCAAAACTCACTACGGCAGCATGAAGGGCTTCAACTTCCAGCTCAAGCAACCGATGGACGAGAAGCGGTTTGAGATGCTCTGGAAGCGGCTGAACCAGGACAAGGGACTTCAGTTTTTGACTTCGATCGAAGAAAGGAACCAAACCTCAAAATGAAGAAGATGATCTGCACTCTGATTCTTGGCGCGGCCCTACTCGCCGCCGCCGACAAACCGCAATCGTATACGGGCGTTATCACCGACACAATGTGCGGCGCCAAGCACGCCATGGGCATCACGCCGGACGACGAGTGCGTCCGGGAATGCGTGAAGATGGACCCTAAGAAGTGGAAGTACGCGCTTCTGGTCGGCACGAACGTCTACGCACTAAGCGACCAGGAGACCCCGAAGAAGTTCGCGGCACAGAAGGTCACTGTCACGGGAACCCTTTTCGAGAAGACGAAGATCCTCAAGGTCGACAAGATCGAAGCCGCAAGCGGGCATTCGGGTCATTCCCATTAGGAGAACGCGCATGAACATCAAGCTGAGGGTTGCTACCGTTATTCTGGGGATCACGGGCGCGGGGGCCGCGTTCGCCTGGCAAGGGCATTCACACGAACAGCAGGGAGGGAAGGCCGCGCTGATCACCGGTCTGGTGGTCGACAGCGCGTGCTTCGTGGGCCACGACAGTTCAGGTCCAAGGCACGCGAAGTGCGCGGAGGCGTGTGCGCGCGCCGGAAATGCTCTCGCGATCTACGAGGAAGCGACGAAGACTTTGTATCTACCTGTCTCGCTGGATCACAAGAATCCAAACACCAAGCTAATGGAGTTCATTGAGACGAAGGTCAGGGTCTCCGGTAGGGTGATGGAGAAGGCCGGCCTCAAGGGCATCGCGATCGAGAAGGTGGAGGCCGCCCGATAGGCGGTCGAACCGACTCCAACCACTGGGTGGAAAGCCTGCCTTGACAAGTTGAGCCGGCAGGCTTGGTATTTAAGCGAGACAAGCGAGGCGAGGGAGGTTGTTCTATGAACCACGGGGCAGCGGGACACGCAGTGCATGATCACGGCGGCCACCCTAACGAGCCAGTGCGCGATCCGGTTTGCGGCATGAACGTCGACCCGAAGTCCACGGCGCACAAGTATTCGTTCGCCGGGCAACCCTATGTTTTCTGTAGCCAAGACTGCGTGGCGAGGTTCCGGAGTGAGCCAAAGCGGTATGTTGACCGCAACCGGAGGCTTCGGGTGAAACATGGCCCGCTGCTGCGGCAATGGCTGAATACTGCATCCCGAGGTCCGACAGCACGGACCCGGTGTGTGTGTCCGAAGTGCGGAATGGCCCTGGAGCCAATTGTGCCGGCGGCGGTCGCGCGCACCGAGTACGTGTGCCCGATGCATCCGGAGATCATACGCAGCGAGCCAGGGAACTGGCTCCGATCTGCGGCATGGCTCTCGAACCCAAGACGATTTCGGCAGGCGACGAGCCGAATTCCGAGCTTGCCGATATGCAGCGGCGTTTCTGGGTCAGCCTGGTCCTGACTATCCCGGTACTTATCGCAGCGATGGGCGAGATGATTCCCGGACAACCACTGCGGCAACTGGCTTCTCAGCGGACCTGGACGTGGGTCGAACTCATCCTCAGCAGCCCTGTGATTCTGTGGGGAGGCTGGCCCTTCTTCGTCCGCGGCTCGCAATCGATTGTGAATCGGAAGCCTGATATGCTCACTCTCATCGGCATGGGCGTGTCGGTCGCCTATGGATCAGTCTCGTCGCAGCGCTGGCGCAAGTATTCCCGGCGGCTTTCCGCGACCATAGTGGCAACGTGGCAGTGTACTTCGAGGCCGCCGCAGTCATTGTCACGCTCGTACTTCTGGGCCAGGTGCTGGAAGTGAGTGCACGCAGCCAGACCGGCGCAGCCATCACAGCCCTTCTTAGGCCTGGCGCCGAAGACGGCACGCCTGGTACGCCAAGCCGGCTCGAAACGGATGTCCCGTTGGACCAAGGTGCAGGTTGGGGCGCACCTCCGGCGTCCGCCCAGGAGAAAAAATCCCGGTGGACGGTGTGGTCGTGGAGGGAACGAGCAGCGTAGACGAGTCCATGATCACGGGCGAACCGATTCCCGTTGAAAAGGGTGCTGGCTACGGGGTCACGGGCGCCACTGTGAATGGCACCGGGACTCTGGTGATGCGGGCCGACCGCGTCGGTTCAGAGACTTTGCTCGCTCAGATCGTGTGAATGGTGTCTGAAGCCCGGCGGAGTCGAACACCAATTCAGAAGCTTGCCGATCAGGTGGCGGGCTACTTCGTACCCATCGTGGTGGGTGTCTCAGGCTTGACGTTTGTCATCTGGGCATTGGTTGGGCCCGAGCCGCGAATGGCCCACGCTTTGATAGCCGCTGTGGCGGTTCTGATTATCGCCTGCCCATGCGCTCTGGGATTGGCGACGCCAATGTCGATTATGGTGGCGACCGGCAAAGGCGCGACGATGGGAGTGCTCTTCAAGAACGCCGAGGCTATCGAAGTTCATGCGCAAGGTGGACACTCTGGTGGTCGACAAAACCTGGACGCTCACCGGGGGAAAGCCAAAACTAGTTGCGCTGAAACCCGCACCCGGCTTCGATGAAGTGCGATTACTGCCACTGGCCGCGAGCCTCGAACGCGCCAGCGAACACCCCCCTTGCCGCTGCCATCGTGGGGGGAGCGGAATCGCGTGGCATACCGTCCCTCGCCGCCGAGAGCTTTGGACGGGCAAGGGCGTGAAAGCCAGGGTGGAAGGGCTGGGCGTGCTCCTCGGCAACGGCCGGCTAATGGAAGACTCAGGTGCCAGTCCGGCAAGTCTGGCCACAGAGGCCCAGGCAATGCGCGCCGACGGCCAAACCGTCATGTTCGTCGCGGTCCATGGCAAACGCCGGGCTGATCGGGGTCGCAGACCCGATTAAGGCGACCACGGCGGACGCCATCCGGGAGTTGCACAAAGAAAGCATCCGGATCGTCATGTTGACCGGAGATAGCCGCACAACGGCCCAGGAATCGACGACGTTATGGCCGAGGTGCTGCCGGAGGACAAGAGCAACGCGGTCAAACGGCTCCAGGATGAGGGCGAGTTCGTTGCTATGGCCGGTGACGGCATTAACGATGCCCCGGCGCTGGCGATCGCACAGATCAGGATCGCCATGGGAACGGGTACTGACGTGGCGATGGACAGCGCCGGCGCGACACTCGTCAAAGGCGACCTCGGGGGCATCGTGCGCGCGCGGCGACTGAGCCGTGCCACGATGCGAAACATTAAGGAGAACCTGTTCTTCGCGTTCGTCTACAACGCGCTCGGTGTGCCCATCGCGGCCGCCGTGCTCTACCCCTTATTTGGGGTGCTACTGAGCCCAATGATCGCTGCGGCCGCCATGAGTTTCAGCTCAGTCTCCGTGGTCGGAAATGCCTTACGCCTCCGGCGGGTAAAGGCGTGAACTCTCAATTTCGATTCAGGAAACGCGGTTCGCCTCCGGGAGTCGCAGAACTTTGGTCAAGTCTAGGCGCCTGGAGAAGCCGCTCAGGAGTAGCTCGAACCTATCGCTGAAACTCGGAGGCGAAGTCGGAGAACTTGACGACCTGGCCTCCGTGCTCGACCGAGAACGCTGCAGCCGACTTCTGGTCTCGGAAGGCAAGCACGCTCGGGGAGCAGCGGTCGAAGTGGGCTTGGAGGGGTTGGTTGTTTTCACCGACAGCCGGATGATGCGGGAGGCAGGGGTTCACGTCGCTATTGCGGACCACAAAGCTGCTTTCCGGCTTCAATGGGCCATTGCTCAAATAGTCCGTCATCTCGACCACCTGCACCCGCTTCCCAGACTGCTGGTGCTCTGAAAGCGCACACGCCGGGCAGCAGTAAACCGCGCGCTTGCCGTCCAGAATAGCGACGGTCTTCATGTGCGAGTGGACGGGTCTCGTGCATGCCTTGCACGATTGCGCACTCCGCGACTGGACGAATTGCCAAGCGGAGTACCCGAGACCAGCGAGGACAAGAATGGCAACGATGCCCGCGAGAACGCTCTTTCGTTGCATTGCAGCCCCTCCTCGGCTTTATCGTACACCCACGAACCTGGATTCGGGGCCGGACGAGGCCTCCTACGCCGGCGGGTGCTGTCCAAGGTTCTCCACGCGCTGTCCCTCCATGTCCAATCTACTGCGGCAGTTCACTGGGATTCGCCCCGAACTCTTTGATACACAACAACTTTTCACTCTGTGACCAATTGGCCTTCAAGGTGCTTTTAGTAAGACCGCCAGATCTCACCCAGGTCGCTGAGCGGGCAATAAGGAGACTAAATGAAACAAGCATTTCTGAACTGGAAACGAGCTATCGCCTCATCGATGGTTCTGGCTGCGCTGATTGTGGTCTCGGCCGGGCAGGCGCCGGCGGTGGAACCCAAAGGCGAACTGAAATCGAAGGAAGTCAAGGCTCTCGTTGCTAACGCCAAGACACCAGGCGATCACATGAAACTCGCCCGCCATTACACCGCGATGGCTGCCAAGCACGATGCCGAGGCCCAAGAGCACGAAGCGCTCGCGGTCGAATACGCGCGGAACCCGCAGATGGGTTCCTCAAAGACTCCGATGTCGCCGAATTCGGCCGAGCACTGCAAGTACTTTGCCGAGCACTGCCGCAAGGCCGCAAAGGAAATGCAGGCCATGGCCAACGCGCACGAGGAGATGGCCAAGAGTCCCACGAAGTGAAGCGATCTGGCAAAGGGGGGCGGAGTCCCAATCCGGATCTGCCCCCGCCAGCTGACTCGAACGGCACGGCTCCAGCGAGCGATGGTCGGAGGCGGCCATCAGCTTGGCTAGACTGTTGCCGTTGCCGCCGCCTGCCGGTCAGTTCGAGTACCGCATGGCCGGCGAGGTTAGAGTTGACGCTGGCGGGCAGGCGTAAATCAGCAGTGGAGCTTGATTCACATGACGGCCCTCATAAAAGTGGCATCGGTCCTGATCGGTGTCGCAGGGGGCTGTGCTGCTAAATGTCTTTTTCGCCAGGGGCCCATCCTAATTATCTGCTGATGATTCGAACCGACGCGAATCTCGTTCTCGCGCCTGTGACAGTCACAGATGATCATGGAACGACGGTCTTGGGCCTGGTCAGGGTGTAATATCGCTTTCGCGGGAGAACGGTCCCGTCTCGCTCGGGATCGTCGTTGATCCGAGCGGAAGCATGGCAACGAAGATGACCAAAGCGCGTGCGGCTGTGAATGAGTTCCTCAAGAACCTCGAGCCTGATCTGTGCCAGGAACAACAAAACGATCGAGAAGAACGCAACGAATGCGACGGACGTACTGCCGGAAGATAAGGCGCGAGTTAGACAGCGCCTCCAGGCTGCGGGCCGTAAGGTAGCGATGGCCGGTCACGGCGTCAAAGATGCGCCGGCGCTCGCCCAGGCCGATGTTGGGATCGCGATGGGCACGGGCACCGATGTTGCGATGGATAGCGCCGGGGTAACCCTCGTGAAGGGCGACCTGCGCGGACTCGTGCGCGCCGCCCCCCCAAC
>CAYUZM010000115.1:0-10883 GCA_964449665.1 uncultured Solibacteraceae bacterium | reverse complement strand
TCCGGGTTGTGGTCGTGGCGTGACCAACTGCGGGCCTGGACATAGCGGGCAGGCGCCCGCTTGGGGACCGGGGTGGGGCTTGTCCGGGAGGCGGTCCTGCTGGGCCGGGACCGCGGCGGTGAATACTACCGCGGGGCCAAGGATACGAAGCATCCGGGCTTCTCCTTACGAAATGTCTCGGCGGCGGCTACGGTGGTCTTGGTGCCGGTGAGATAGAGCTTTCCCAGGCGAGGCAGCGCCTTCAGCTTCTCAAGCGCGGCGTCGCTCAGGGGCGTGTCGGTCAAATCGAGAATTTGAAGGTTGGGCAGGGCCGCCAATATTGACGCAATCGAGTCGTCGATGCCACGGCAGTTCCATAAACTGAGCCGTTCGAGTTGCGGGAAGTTCCGCAGCGCCTGCAAGCCCGCCGTGGTGACCTTTGCACCGCTCAGATCGAGCCGGAGGAGCTTCTTCAGTTTGGCGAGCTTGGCGACGCCGAGGTCGGTGATTTGGACGCCGCCAGTGAGGCGGCAGTTGCCAGGTCCGGTGGGCTTGCCGTTTCTCCCGAGTCCGATGCCGGCGCCGAGATCGAGTTCTTCCAGGTTTGAGAGCAGCGCAATCGTGTCGAGGTCGAGATCGGTGATTGTAGCTGTCCAGCATAGGCCGCCGTTGCGGCGTTGAATGCCTTGGAATCCGAGCTTGCGGAGCTTGGGCAGGAGCTTCAAGAAATTGAGGTTGGTGCCGTTGATTCGCGAGCCGCCCAGATCGAGCTCTTCGAGTTGCGACAACGACGGAAGGCTCTCGAGGCCTCCATCGCCCAGCATGGTTTGACTGAGGTCGAGCGATTGCAGGTTCGTCAACTCCGCGATATAAGGAAGCGCCACATCCGTGATATCCGTTCCGCGCAGTACGAGCTTCTTCAGGCGCTTGTTGGCGCGCAGATAAGACATCCCCGCATCGGTGATGAACTCTGCCGTGTGAAGGTTGAGTTCCTCGAGCTGCGGCAACTGCTGAAGCTTTTCGATACCGCGATCGGTGACGTATGTGAATGACAGATCGAGGCGCTTCAGCTCCTTATTCTTGACCACGGCATCGAGGGCGCTATCTGTCGCTCCTGTGCGGGCAAGCGAGATTTCGACGGCGACGCCATTCGATGCGCGCGTCACCTCGCCTCCCAGGGCTTCAATGTCGCCGGTCGCCAGAGCAACGAGAGAAAGAAGCTGGATCATGTCCGGCGCTCCCGCTTGGTCGCGTCGAGACTCCAGTTAAGCTTGCAGGACGGCAGCGCCTTTTTCAGTGCGTCGAACCCTTGCTGAGAGATTGAGGTATGGTAGACGTCCAAATAATTCAGTTGGCTGAAGCCGCTGAGGACTCTGATGGTTTTGTCAGAAATGTCGGTGTGGTCGAGACGGAGTTCCTGCAGGGCGGTGAGGCTCGCGAGCTTGGCGAAGCCCTCATCTCCGACCGCCGTGTATTCGATGCTCAGCGACTCAAGTTTGGGAAATTGGGCAACCCACTCCATCGCCACGTCTGTCACCTTCGTTTGCGATAGTCCAAGGCGTTTCAGTCCGCGCAGAGCGGTCAGTGCTTGCAAGCCCTGTTCACCGAACCGGCAGAAGCTGAGATCGAGCGACTCGAGCCGCTTGAGATTAGCCAGCACTTTCAGTCCCGCGTCGGTGAGGTCGACGCCGCGCACGTCGAGGCGCTTCAACCCGGTAAGGCTCGCGAGATTGGCGATGCCCTTATCGGTCGCGTCGGAATAACGGATCGACAGATCTTCGAGAGCCGTAAGAGCACCGATGTGCACCAGTCCCTCGTCGCGGAGGGGCGCATTATCGAGACGCAGTTCGCGCAGATTTTTCGGCAGCGCCGCCAGTCCGGCACCTTCGACCAACGTGTCGCCTAGAGAAAGGGAACGGAGCTTGGAAAGCCCCGTCAGCTTGGACAATGCGGAATCGGCGATGAGGGTATGGGAGAGATCCAGTTTCTCGAGATTCCGCAGCGAGGTAAGGTGCGCGAGTCCGGCCTCGCTAATCTCGGTGTCACGGAGGCTCAGTTCCGTGATTTGCGGAAGTTCGGCGAGAATGGCCAGTTCACGGTCGGTGACCGGCGTGGATTGCAAAGACACCGCGGCGCCGTGGATCGTTCCGCCGATCGCCCGAATCCATTCCGCAATCGCGCGTTCGGCCTTGCCAAACGGTGGAGGCGGAGTGGACCGGCGTTGGCCTTCACCCTGGAACATCACTTTGATGTCCGGGAGCGATGCGGTGAGTTCATTTAGGCCAGCGCTAGTGGCGCGGCTGTAACGCAAATCGAGAGAGCGAAGATTCTTCAGGGCCGCGAGCTTGGCCAGACCTGCATTCGACACTTTGGTGCGGTAGAGATCCAGCTCTTCGAGCCCCCGCATCGCATGTAGCGCATCGATGCCGGCGTCGGTCACATTGGTGGCGCGAAGGTTCAGCCGGCGAAGTTTGGTCAGTCCCGCGAGTTGGGCCAGACCTTGGTCGGTGATGAAGGTGTCATTGAGATCGAGCTCAGTGAGTCCGGTGAGCTTGGCGAGGTTGGCGAGCCCGGCGTCGGTGATCGAGGTGCCTCGCAGGTAGAGTTTCCCGAGCGACGGCATGCCGGCCAGACTGGCCATGCCGCGATCGTCGAACGTGCGGTCGTAGTTGAGGTCAAGGTGAGTCAACTTGAATTGCGCGAGCGCCGTGCCCAGGAGCTTAGTCTGGTGAACGCGGAGTTCTTTGAGATTTCTCAACGGCTCAAGGTTTCGAATGGCCGCGTCTTCGAGTGGAATGTATGTCTGAACCGGTTTGCTGAGGATGAGCTTTTCAAGCTGCGTACAGCCGGCGAAGATCTGAAGCGTCGAGGCCAGTACCGATGCGGGCTGATCGTACCAAATCCGTCCGTTGAGATAGAGTTCCTTCAGGTGCGGGACCGGCGGCAGCGCCCTAAGTTCCTGTTCGAGCGACACGGCCCATTGCGTGACGCCCGCGAAGTTGAGCGCGTGCAGACGGAAGTCCGTCTCCGGAAGTTGGGTAATGTCGGTGATCGGGCGGCGCTGCCCGTCTAACACGACGCTCCCGCCCATGCGCAGCATCCATTCGGCCACAACGCGGTCGGGCGACTGCGCAGCAAGCCCGAACGCGAAAAGACTCGCGACAAAAATACAGCGCATTCGACAGTGACGGTATCACACAATGGACAACATGCGCTTCCTCTATTTCCTCGCTCTCGCCATCGCCTTGACCGCGCAAACCAAGCCCCGCGCAAGAGCCGTTGGAGTTCGGCTCGAGGGCACGCCCGGCCCATTGAATGCCATCACGGATGTAGCCGGGGTGGAGACCGGTCACACCACACTAATTTCTGGTGATAACGTTCGTACGGGCGTGACCGCTGTGTGGCCTCGCGGCAAGAGGAGCAGCGATCCGGTCTTCGGTGGCTTTTTCGCGCAGAACGGCAACGGCGACATGACTGGAACACACTGGCTCGAGGAATCCGGCTATCTCGACGGGCCGGTTTTGATCACCAACACCCACAGCGTCGGCGCGGTTCGCGATGCATACCTGGCATGGTTGGTGAAAAACAATCGGAAGCCGGGCACCAATGTCTTTCCCGGTGGATTCTTCACTTATCCCATCGTCGCTGAGACCTATGATGGCTTTCTGAACGACATCAACGGCTTTCACGTGAAGCCGGAACACGTTTATGCAGCGCTTGATGGAGCGAACGGCGGAGCCGTGGAGGAAGGTAATGCCGGCGGCGGAACCGGAATGACATGCTACGGATTCAAGGGCGGGATCGGTACGTCGTCACGGCGCGTCGGATCGAACACGGTGGGCGTGCTGGTGCAATGCAATTGCGGTAGCCAGCGGCAGCTTCGCATCGGTGGATTGCCGGTGGGCGAGGAGATCGTGGCGCCGCCGCGAGCTAGCGCAGGCTATCCGTATCGCGAGGATACCGGGTCGATCATTATTGTTGTGGCCACAGACGCGCCGCTGCTGCCGCATCAGACCAAACGGCTCGCGCGGCGCGCAACGATGGGACTGGCGCGCACCGGCGCGACATCCGGGAATGGCTCGGGTGATATTTTTATCGCTTTCTCGACCGGCAATCCTAATTCGGCCGACGCAAAAAACGTAGCAGTCACGCCCAACGATTCGTTGAATCCGATTTTCGAAGGCGTTGTCCAGGCCACGGAAGAGGCGATCCTGAATGCGATGTTCGCAGCCGAGACGATGACCGGCGTCCAGGGTCACCAGGTCAAGGCACTGCCGCACAATCGCGTGAAAGACGTGCTGAAGAAGTACAACCGGCTTCAGTGACGACGGCAATTGGGGCGATTGCCTCGGGTCCAGCTTCTTCGCCGAACACCCTGAACTCGACGAGCGTCCGATTTTTTCCGCCGTGCAGAACGTTCCCTATCGTTAACCGCTTGGTCGCGCCGACAGGGCTCACGCTCTAGGAGCGCCAGGACTCACCATTCCCGTTTTGGAAGACGATGCCGTCGGCCGCTAGGCTGGACTTGTTGGAACTTTTCCGGGATGCCAAGGCCGAGTAGATTCGGCGGGAGCCCGTTGCGATGAGCTGATTCAGCGCCCCATTGGGAACCGTGCAAAGAGCGCAGCGCCGTTCCTGATGAAAGCAGATCTCCTGTCCATGTTCGAGGGATCGTTTTGGGGTGCAATAGGTCGCGAGTTCAAATCTCGCCGGCTCGACCATTTACGCTTCAAACACTTACAGGCTTCAGCGGTCCTAAGCCTCGCTTTTGGCGTCCCAATGGGGTTGCAACGCATCACTATTCGCTCAGCGCTGCCGAGGCTCTGGCAGAACGGCTGCGACCACACTCGTATTTGGATCTAGCGCTTGGCGCTGAGAACCTCCTCTCCCCATCGCGACGAGCAAGAGATCGTGAGATCCAATGTCAGTGGGCCGACGCACTCCTGTTGCCGGTGATCCTACCCCTTGCGCGCCGCCTTCAGAAGTTCCGCCAGTCGCCACCCGACGATACGTTCCTCCCCCGGATTCAACAAGTAAGAAGCCAGAGTGATCTCGCCGTCGCCGGCGTTTACCTCGATACACGGCTCGCCTTCACGCAGTTGACGCGCGCATTCGGCGTACTTCAGCGAGACCGCACCTTCGTCCCACCGGACACGCAGGTACGGAATCGGGTGTCCACCGGGATAGGGAGGGATGTACACCTCAGCCTTCACGCCCGCGACCTTACTTACATCGCGTGCAATGCTCTGCATGAACGAATGCCACAGCTTCATGTCTGCGGCGTGATCGCGCTTGACGAACACTTCCACCGCGGTGAGCAACCCCATGATCTCCTCTTTGCCCACCTTACACGCGCGCGCGATGGTGTCGGAATATGGGTTGTTGTTCAGGTGCGCGGCCTCAATCAGATCGGCGCGCCCGACGAGAAGGCCAGACGCCTGAGGTCCCCTCAGCGCCTTTCCTCCGCTGAAGCCGACCAGATCAAAGCCCTGCTTGACGAGAATCGTGAGATTCTCCGCGGGCGGCAGTTCCGCCGCGGCATCGTTGAAAACCGGAATGCCCGCTGCCTTGCCCACATCGAGGAACTCGCGCATTGTGATCTTGCCGCGCGGTTCGAAGATATTCACCCACGAAAGCATCGCTGTCTTTGAGTTGATGGCGTTCTTCAACTCGCCGACGGTCTCCACGTCGATGATCTTCCCGCCCGCCGTGCGCGATGCATGATCGAAGCCATTCCGGTGCTGCTTCACCATGATCACTTCGTTCTTCATGCCCGTCGTGTCCGGAAGAAGGCGGATCTTGCCCTGGTCCTTACCGGTGATACAGGCGGCGGTTGCCAGAAGAATGCTACCCGTGCCACCCGACGAGATGGCTGCCGCCGGCACATCGAGCAGCTTCGCGATTCGCGCGCACGCTGCTTTCTGCAAATCGACCAGCGGGACAAAGTATTTCGCGGCTTCGGCCATGGCCTCGCGCGCTTGCGGCGCCAGTAACGACCCCGTGAGCGTCGTGTAGGTGCCCGCTGCATTGATCAGCGGCCTGATGCCAATCTGGCGGTAGATATCGCCGTGCAAGGATGCCAGTTGCGCGGCGTAGATTCGGCGGGGCAGCAAAGCAGCCGCCAGTGGGCTCATGAGCAGCGATCGGCGATTCAGCATAAATGCCAGTATGCACCGAACGCGCCTCCAAGGGGAACCGCACCGGCTAGATCACGGGCAGCACGATATGCGACGCCCGAACTCCGCCATGGTGAATCGTCTGCTTGGCCACGCGCACGCGATTGGACGCGCCGAGATCCTCGCCCGTGTTCGGATTGCGGTCAAACTGCGGGAAATTGCTGCTGGTAATGTCCACGCGAATCCGGTGGCCCTTCTGGAAGACATTCGCCGTGCCCGCCATGTCCACTTCGAACTCATAGGCTTTGCCCGGTTCCAACAGCTCCATCTTGTCCAGCCCGTTCCGGAAGCGCGCCCGCAGAATTCCCTCGGCGATATTCATTGCAAACCCGTTCGGTGACACGTCGACCAGCTTCACCATCCAATCGGTGTCGCGCCCGTCGGTTGCCGCCCAGAGTTTCATTTTCACAGGCCCGGCAATCGTCACCGGCTCGGTCAGAATGGGGCCCGTGTAGACAAGAACATCGTGCCGTGTCTCCAGCGGCCGCTGATCCTTCGGTCCGGCGAGCGTAGGCGTGCCGCAGCAGTTGTTGCCACCCAGCGTCGGAACGGGTTGGTTGGGGTCGTACACATACTCGTCCTTCCCTGTTTGTGCCGGTTTCGACATGGAGATTCCGCCGTTCCCGCGCGCGCTGTTGGCGCCGCCATCGCTGGTCAGATAGAACGGCGTGAACTTCGTTCCGGGCAGCGGCCAGTCTTCCGCGGTGCGCCATTGATTGACTCCCATGAAGAAGAGCTGAATCGGCGGTTCCTTGTCGATGCCGTTCTCCACGCCCTTCAGGTAGTGGTCGTACCAGCGCAGTTGGTGCGCAATCATGTCCCGGTTAGCCGTAGGCCCGAAGTCGACGTCGCCGTACTTCTGGCTCGGACCATGGCCCCAGGCTCCGATGATCATCTTCGATTCACGCCGCGCCTTCTCCGTGCCTCCCAAACGGCGCATGCCGGTGAACCCGTTGATGGTGCCGTTCAAAAAGATGTCGAACCAGCCGCCTGAAGTGTGTGCCGGCACCTTCACTTTTTCGAAGTGTTCCTCATCGCTGATCGAACGCCAGTACTCGTCGTAGCTCTGATGCTTCACCCAGTCGCGGAAGTGCGGCACCGCGGTGCCGGCGGATTGAAGGTCGATGTCGCTCAGGGGCAGATGCCACAGGATGCTCTCATACTTCAAATCCGTGGGCGAGAATTTCTCCGAGTGCCAGGACTGCGGCAGCATGATGCGGTTGGGCATGCGGACGACGCCCCATCCGAAGTTGAACGAAAGCCGGAACGCCCCGCCATGCGACAGCCAGTTGCGGTAGATGCTCGTCGAGGCAACGGCGGGGAACATCGTCACCAGGCTTGGCGGGGTTTGCGTCGCGGCCCGCCATTGTACGTGCCCCAGGTACGAACCGCCCTGCAGGCCGACCTTGCCGCTCGACCACGGCTGCTTTGCCAGCCACTCCACCGTGTCGAAGCCGTCGGGCCCCTCCGTGCGGAAGGGATCCCACTGGCCGTCCGATTCGTAGCGCCCGCGCACATCCTGCACAAATACCGCATAACCCTGCTGTGCGAATTCCAACATGTTTTGATGTATGCCGTCGCGCTGGACTCCATAGGGCGTACGCACCAGCAGCACGGGGAATTTCGCTTCGCGCTTGGGGCGGTACAAATCGCCATAAAGCTTCACACCGTCGCGCATCGGAACGGCGATGTGCCGCTGGATCCGAATGTCTTCGCGTATGGGGTTGCCCCCAGGCTGAGCGAAGCACATTGCGGACAGGGTGACGGCGAAAGCCACGAATAGTCTCATGGGTTGCTTTATAACACGATGTTTGAAGTTCAGGAAAGGCTACATGTCTCGCCGTCCCGGAGAGTTGGGCATCCCGGCGCGTCATGGGACACGCGTCTGAAGCGACGCCTGCCAACACGGCGGCTTCCCGACCGTTTGCATAAGAATGCCAGCGTTGTGAATCGACTGTTGATGGCTAATCTCACCGCTTGTTGTTCAGGCGCCAGCCCCGCGGAGTGTCGAGGCTTATGCCGTTGGAGCTATTCCCAAAGCGGCTGGCACAGAATCGGGAACGGTCCCGGCGGCACGACCAATCTTGTCTGCGGCACTGCTTACTCTCGCAGAAACCGCCGCAGGACATTGCGCGTGACGGTGGAGACGTGATCGTCGCAAAACAGCGCGGAAACCCAGGTAATCGAGCCGACGGAGAATACGGCGCCACCACCGGCAGGCTCGTGCAGGACGATCTCGGCGCCGCCGCTGTCCGGATTCGTTCCTTTCGCCAGCAGGATGGCATTGGCGGGCGAAGAAGCGCTTCGTTTGTCGGTCTCGTGGCCCGAGGCGCCGCCCGGTATGCGTTCGTGGAGGGTCTGGTGGCCGAACTCATCGCCGTTGCCAAGGCCGGTGCCTTCGAAAACCCAATGGCCGCGTTCGACAACACGGTACGGCGCGGCGGTCATGATACCGGCTGAGGTGCAGACCACGCCGAGCAGATTCGCCTCCGATTCCAGCGTGCGGTGTAAGCGGCTCTCGTACTCGATCGAACCGTCATCGGAGTGGCCCCCCAGTTCTCCGCGCAGGCTATGGAGGTGTGAGAGGCAGTGGAGTGAGCCATCGGGCAGAAGCACGACTTCGCAGTTCAGGCCGTTGCCGCCGAGGTACATGAGATGGCCGCCGCGATCGAAGACCCAACGCTTTACCCGCAGATACATCTCGCGGGACCAGTATTCCGGGTGGACGGCGAGGATCAGAACTTTGTACGCGTCCAGATCGAGCGTACCGTCGTGGAGTTGCGCGTCGGCGTAGAGGTCGTAGGCGAAGTCCTCGCGCTCCAGCCAACCGTAGAGCCTCCACTCGCCGGGGGCTTGGCCACATTGGACGCGGCCTTGCACGGGTCCTGTGACTTCACCTTCATCGAAGATGTGGTTGTTTGGCTCCGGGCGATCGAAGGAGAACGGCAGGAATTCACGGTCGCCGTGCTTCCATACTCCGAAGGGCGCGGGGTCGCAATATCGGTCCAGATCCTGGCGCGCGTTGACGGTGGGACAGATCGGCAGCCGGTCCGCGTTCACATAGTTGCTGCGGCCTCCGAAATTGTTATAGGCGTTCCATGTGTTGGTGGAGGCGAGAACGGCGATGGGGGACTGTGGGGTGCGCGGGGCCACGATCCACGGCCACGAAAACGACCGGCCGGAGGGGGTTCGCGCACGGAGATAGTACAGTCCCGTGCGGTCAGGCGCGGCGATCAGCGGCGGAGTGGGGTAGCCGATCTGATTCCAGCGCACGCCGGCTTGCGTGAAGTCACCGTCGGGCAGGATCTGTTTGTTCGCCTGCGGGCCGTGTTCGTCGATCCAGCCGATCATGGCGACGCATTCCCGGTGCAAGCCGTAGCGCCAAAGGGTGAGCTGGTACTGCTCGGCCGCGTGGACACGGTATTCGGCGGACTCACCGGAGCGGACCCATTTGGGCCACATGTAGCCGAGCAGGCCGTCGGACAACAGTCGGAACTGCGGCGGGTCGCCGCCGAGTGTTGCCCGCGACGACTTTGATCCATAGCCGGGTTTGGCGAGCGTGACGCGATATTCGCGAGGGGGAAGCGCGCCGTAAAAGATTCCGCGTGGCGAGGAGCGCAGCACGGTTACATCGCCGGTCGCGATGGCTTCGAATTCTGCAAGGACATCCGGGAGCGCCCCATACATTTCATCGCTGACGTAGGCGAGCGGTTTCATCGGAGGGAACAGTATGCCACAGAAATTCCGCCGGGCCGGCGTGGGCATTCAGTATAGTGGGGGTGCTCATGCGTCGATTTGCGGAGATGAACCGGGAGGAGTTGCGGGCGGCGGCGGACGCACTGATTCTGCTGCCGATCGGCGCCACCGAGCAGCATGGTCCTCATCTGGCCACGGGCACCGACTTCTTCACCGTGGGCGCGATTGCCGAGGAGAGCGCACGCATTGCCTCGGCGGAGATTCCGGTGATCGTTGCGCCCACGCTGCCGTTTGGCTCGTCGGATCACCACTTGCTATTCGGCGGCACGCTTTCGCTTGGCACGGAAACTTACTATCGCGTGCTGCGGGAGTTGTTGGAATCTCTGGTTACCGACGGATTCAAGCGGGTATTCATTCTGAACGGGCATGGCGGCAATCATGAGCTTGCGGAGCTCGCGGCTCGTGACGTCGCACTCCGGCGCGAAGTGCACGTTGCCGCGGGATCTTATTGGACCATCGCCTGGGACGGGTTGGTGGCGGCGGGTGCGAACGTTGGGCGCCGCTTGCCCGGACATGCGGGCGATTTCGAGACGTCAATGATGCTGGCGTTGCGGCCCGACTTGAAGCCAGGGCCGCTGCCTCATCGCGCGCCGTCTGGCGATACGGATCCGCGGTTGCGCACCGCGCCGTGGCGCGCTGAGATGCACGGCGCCTGGAAGCAGATCGATGGCTATACGGACAGCCCGGCGCAGGCTTCGGCGGAGAACGGCCGGCGATTTTTTGAGGCAATCAGCGCAGAAGTCGCCCGCGCGCTGGTGGCCTTTCATCAGGCGTGAGGCGGTACTGCCCGCGCATGGTCGGCATGGAAGTGGCGCGAGATTCCGTACAGAACCAAGGCGGCGGTGAGTGTGTAGAGCGCGCCGGTGAACACCATCACCTGGTCCACGCCTACCGTGCGGCGCGCGAGCCCTCCCAGAAATGGCGCAAAGCCGGAGACGCCGGCGCCGAGCAGATTCAGAACGCCGACCGCTG
>CAYUZM010000114.1:0-10906 GCA_964449665.1 uncultured Solibacteraceae bacterium | reverse complement strand
GGTGTTGGCGATAAGGTTTGCATGGGTGATCATCACCCCCTTCGGATTGCCGGTGCTGCCGGAGGTGAACACAACCACCGCCAGGTCGTCCTCCGATACCCGCGCACGGACGTCCTCCGCGACCGCTTCGGGCAGGTCGTCCTCGGTGAGCGTCGGCAGCCCAGGCACCGCTTTGGCGGCAAGACGCCTCTGCACGAACGCCATCAACGGATGGCAAGCGGACATGAGCGCGGCGAGGTCCTCCCCCACCGGGTGCGGGGCGAACCCCAACGCTCCGCCGCGCGTCTACATCTGCGGCAGCGACGAGGGCTTTCTCATGTTCGAACAGGACGGGAAGCTCGTCAAGCACGTTCGCATCGGACACGCGCAGACGCAATCGGTCGGCAAATACCGCGCCGATCTTCCGGGGCTGCAGATTTTCGTCGCCAATTTTTGGCGCAGCCCGGGCATCGTGACGCTGTTCGATTCTGACGCGAATATTCTAGGGCAGAAGGAACTCGCGCCCGGATCGACGCACCTGCATCCGGTGAACTGGCGCGGCGACGGCCAGGAGTTCGCGCTCCTCAGCGCCAATGTGCGCGAGGGCGGCATGCTCGACGGCCAATTGCGGCGCGCCGTCACGTTCCCCGATGACGGCCATCCGGATCTCGCCTATCACGTGGCGAATCTGACCGGCGACGCGCGTGACGAAATCGTCGTATGGGATCAGCGGCGGGTTTGGATCTACACGCAGGATCGCCCGGCGATTCCGGGCCCTAACGGCAAGATCTATGCGCCGCGCCGGAATCCCGACTACAACGATTCCAACTATCGCGCGCACGTGTCGCTACCGGAGTGGAAGTAGCCGGCGGGGCACGTAGAGCGGCTGCGGGAGCAACGGCGGGAGCGACGGCCCCCATCAGGATCGCATCCGCGTGAACAGATAGAGCCCGGCGAGCGCGAACAGCGCGTCGGGCGTCCACGCGGCGACGCTTGGCGGCAATTCGGCGAGATTGCCGATCTCCTCAAACATGCGCGAACTAGCCCAGTAGGCGATGGCGATGGTGAAGCTCACGCCAACGCCCGCCATGGCGCCGCGATTGCCGGTGAGGAAGGCAAACGGCACGGAGATGAGGGCCATGATGAGCACGAACAGCGGCACGGAAAACTTCTTGTGGTATTGCACCTTCAGGCGCACGGTGTCGAAGCCCGCTTGTTGGAGCTCGCGGATGTAGCGGTCGAGGTCGAGGAAGTTGAGCTGCTTCTCCTGTTTCACTTCCTTGAGGAACCACGAAGGGCTCTCTTTCACCTCATCGAAGACACGCGCGGTAAAAGTCCGATAGTCGCGCACCTGCACGCCGTCGAAATCGCGTGTCCAGCCGTTCTGGAAGATCCAGCCCTTCACGCGCGGCTCCCAGGATGCCGATTCGGCCGAGATGTGGCGGCGCAGGCGGAACGTGTTGGGGTCGATTTCGTACACGTTGACGCCGGCCATCACGAGCGCGTTGGAGTCGAAGTACTTGTAGTAGAAAATGCGCGAGCCTTCACCGTAAATCCACTTGCGGTCGGGACGCAGGTAGGTCTGCACGGGGCGGCCTTTGATCTCGTTGAAGATGCCGTCCTGCACGCGGTTGGCGTCGGGAATGTAGTAGTGGTCGAAGGCGAAGAGCGCGCCGCTCATCACGGTGGCGGCGAGTAGAATCGGCGTCGCCATGCGGTAGAGACTGACGCCGCAGGCCTTCATCGCCGTGACCTCGTTGTTCTTGGAGAGGATGCCGAAGGTGACGAGCACGGCGACCAGCACGCTCATCGGCGCGGAGTCGTAGACGAGCATCGGCGTCAAGTAGAAGTGGTAGGTGGCCACCTTTTGCCAAGGGATTCCGCGGGAGAAGATGTCGCTCAACAGCTCGAAGAAAATGAACACGTGCGCCATGAGCACGAAGCTCGTCAGCAACATCGCGAAGTAGAAGAGGAACTCGCTGAGCACGTAGGTGTCAACCACGCCGGGCAGCAGCGGAATGGCCAGGCGGCCTCTCGACGTGGCGGCGTTGCGCTGCGGGCTGAGCGCGAATCGCGACCGGGTGGAGGCCCAGACGTCGCTGACGCGCCGGCTGAGCATGGCCATCAGGTCGCGGTCGCCCGGCCGCTCAATATGGATGAGCATGAGCACGCCCGCCAGCGCGTAGACCACATTCGGCAGCCAGACGGCGATCTCGACCGGCAGCCGCCCCTGTTGCGCCATCTTGATCAGACTGATCTGCATCATCCAATAAAGGAAGACCAGCGCAACCGTGATTACCATAGCGCCGGACTTGCCGCCCTTGCGCGTGGAGACGCCAATCGGAATGCCAATCACGGCGAGCAACAGGCACGCCACCGGGAACGCAAAGCGCTGATGAAGCTCCACGCGGCCGTCGCGGCTCGCACGCGGGTCCTTCTCCTCGCGCACGGCGCGGATGAGCGGCAGCGTATCCATGGAAATCCACGCCTTGGCGCTTTGCTCTTCGCGCGGCTTGGCAAGCAGAAGCTGGTCGCCGCGTGGGGAGTAGGTGTTGTAGTAGACACCCGGGTCGCGGCCCACCTGGTGCGTGCTGGCGCCGATGGTGGAGAGTTGGATTGAGTTGCGGACCGGGTCGGGAATGGCGATGGCTTCGCTGGCGACGGTGATGGAAGGCGCATCGGCATAGGTTCCGCCGCCGGTGCGTTCCCCTGGCGGCGTGAGATCGGCGATGAATACGTTGCGCCATTTCGCGACGGTGCCCGGCAGCGCGATGACATCGCCGACGTAGAGCACCGTATTCGAACTGGTGAACTGCTCGGCAAAGACGCGCGGCGTGATTTCGGCGGAAAGCTGTTTGGCGATGAGCGAATTGAACACGCGAAAGGTTTCGCGAATGGAGAGCGGCGTCAGCCACAGCGAAGCGCTCCCAGCGAGGAGCATCATGATCGCGGCGAAGAGGAAGATGGGCAAAGCCACGCGCCGGCTGGGAACACCGGCGGCGCGCATGGCCGTGATTTCGCCGTCGGCCGACATGCGGCCCAATCCGATCAGCACACCGACGAGCGTTCCGATGGGAAGCGCGAAGCTCAGCACCGGGGGAAGCACGAGCGCGAAAAGGTAACCGGCCATCTTCGGCGTCGCCGATCCGCGCAGAAGAATCTCGAAATACTTCCCCGTATTCAGCTTCTGCAGGAAGATGACGAAGGCGAAAAGAATCGTGCCGAGCAGGGCGGCCGAAGCCACCTCTCGAAAAACGGCACGCGTCAACAGGCGCATAGTGGACTAGAGTTGCGACGTCAGCGTGGGCGGCGGAACCAGCGGCAGCTTGGGCCAGTCGTCGGTCCGCTTTTCCAGTTCCAGATCTTCAAACAAGATGCTCGGCGAACAGATCGTGTGCGTGGTGACGTAGCCGCTGGGCGAAATGGAGGCGAGCGTGCCGCCCTGGCCGACATAGTCGAACATCACCTCATCGTCGCCGGCGGCAAAGATGTCGCGCAGCGAACGCGCGTTCACGCCCCGGAAACGCAGGCCGCGCACGAGTTCCTCGCGGCCGTCGGGGAAGACCTTGTAGACGAGCGTCGGAAGGCTGACGACGGTGCCGCCTCCCCGTTGCCCGGCCGCCTGGGCCAGGGTGCGCAACTCCTGCGCGGAGGCCGCCACGGGCAGGTCGAGTTTACGCACGATCAGCCCAAACGGCTTGCCGCGCTGTTGCACCATCTCGATCAACTTCTTGCGCAGTTCCTCGCGGCTCACGGTTTCGTTGGCCTTCACAAAGAGGTTGCTGAAGGTGGCCATGGCTCCGCCGAAGGGGCCGGGCAGGCGCGCGCGGCCGTTCGAACCTTCGAAGCCGCGTATGGGCGTGCGGCTCAATAGGAAATGTTTGAGGCTTCCCTTCTCGATCACCTTCAACGGCGCGGGCTTGACGCCCTCCGCATCGACCGGATACGACCCAAACAGCGCGCGTCCTTTGTAGGCAACCTGCGTCGGGTCATCCACGGCATCCATCCATTCGGGAAGAATGCGCGAACCCATGCGCCCTTCGAGTTCGCTCGAACTCATCGGCACGGGGCGGCCCGGCTCGGAGACCGGCTTGCGGACAGGGGCAAGTTGCGCGCCCAGCAGTTGCGCGAACAGTTGGGGCGAAGCAATGCCCTCGAACAACACCGGACCCGAGTAGTCCTCGGCCACCGGAGCCTTCATGAGCGCGGTCACGTTGGCCGCGATCTCCTCGGCGCCGTTCGCCATTACCTCTTCCGCAGGAAGGCCGGCGAGATTGCGGCCGGCATACACCAGCGCCTCGTGAATCGGCATACCGTCGGCGGCCTGGCTGTCGGCGCGCAGGCGCAGCGTAAACAGGTTGTCCGTAATTCGGACCGCCGCGCCATCCGTATTGGCGAGATAGGACGTGGAGTATCCCGCCGAAAACTCAACGCCCGAATTCAGCACGGCCGGGTATTTGGAAAACACGGCCGAGATCCGCCGCGTACGCGACTTCCACGCAGTCTCGTCAATTTGAATCGTCTGTTTCGGCTCAATGAAGCGAACCGGCTCGGCTTTGGCGAAATCGTTCAGCTTCTCCTGCTGCGTGACATTCTGAAGCGCCGCGCGCTTGCGCGCGATGGCTTGCAGCGCGCCCTTGTAGGCACGGTCAGTAGCCAGCCAAAACTCGCGGCGCAGCACGATCGGACCGGCCTCCAGCGGAATTCGCCCGCTGCCCATGCGGCCGCCGAAGAACTGGCTGTAGACGTAGTTGCTGTTATCGAACTCCGCCGAGCTGACACGCAGCTGCAGCCGCGGCAGAGTAGACGGCGAGGAGTTGGCGGCGACTACAGCTCCCAGAGGGCAACTGACCGAAAGGCTGGAGGTGTCGTCGAGCGCGTACTCGATGAAGTAAGGCGAAGGCAGGTTGGAGGGCTTCGGCGACTTGGAACGGTCCAGTTCCGCAATGAGCGCCTGCAGAATCTCGTCGTTCGGTTCGCCGCTTGCGGTGCCTTGCGCGGCCATCGTGGGCGCCGCGGCAAGGAGCGCGGCAAACTCGCGTCGTGAAAATCTCATTCGTTCGCACCTCCGGCCGAAGGAGCCGGCAGCAGTGGCGGCTGATCGCGCGACTGGTCTTTCTTCTGAATCTCCATTTCACCGATCAGAAGCGCGGGCGAGATGGCACTCACGGGAACGGAGCCGGATTCGGCGCCGCAATACCCGTTGAAGATTCCCGCTTTGTCGGAAGCAGCGAGTATCTTCGCGAAACTCGCCAGCGGCGTTCCCACCAGGTCGGCTCCACGCACCAGTTCCTCGCGTCCATCGGGATAGACCTTGTAAACCACCAGCGGCAACACTTTGAACGCCTGGAATCCCTGCCGGCCGGTGGTGGTGAAGCCTCCGGTGATGTCCTGAAAATAGTAGCCGTAGGGCTTGTTCTGCCGCTTGATCTCGGCGAGCAGCATCTCTCTCAACTTCTTTTCGGGCACGGTCTGCGCGGCCTGCACGATCAGATTCGATTGCCGGGAAACCACTTCCGCCCCGGGTTGTTTGCGGCCGTGACCGTTCGAGTGATCGAAGCCGTTGATCGGCGAGCGCGACATCAGGAAGGTCTTCAAAATACCGTTCTCCACAAGGTTCACCTTCCGCCCGCGGACGCCTTCGTCGTCGAAATCGTACCAGCCATGCAAATCTTCACCGGCCATTTCGTGCAGCGTGGGATCGAACACGACCGAGAGGAACGAGGGCAGCACGCTTTCCCCAATGCGCTTGGTAAAGGTCTGGCCGTCGGTTTCGTCCTTCTGGCGGTGGCCCTCGATGCGGTGTCCGAAAATCTCGTGGAAGAAGACACCGGCGGCGCGGCCGCTCAAAATGGCGGGCCCGACGAACGGCTCCACCAGCGGCGCGTCCAGAAGATTGGTGAGGTCTTTGGCAACGCGGTCGATGGCCTCCTCGATCTGCTTGTCGCTGGGCAGGCGTTTGGGATCGGCGGCGGAGAAGCTTTCGCCGGTATTCAAATCCATGCCGTCGGTGGCCTTGGCCTGCGCATAAATCATGATGCGCGCAAACGGGCGGCCGTGTTGAATGCGCGTGCCTTCGCTCGAAACGAAGTACTTCGTCTCGCGCATGGCCGTTACCGAGATCTGCGACGCAAGCAATTTCGGGTACTTCGAAAAACGGGCCGAGAGTTTGCGTAGACGCGACGCCCAGTCGTCGGCGTGGAAGGCAATCGGAGCGGTCGCAATCGAAGCGGTCTCGGGGGTCTCCACCGAGAAATCGTCGGCAACGGTTTCCTTGTCCGCAACCTTGACCTCTTTATTCGTCTTGATGTTGGTCAGCCGTTGCGTGGCGAGCCGGTAGACACGGTCGGTCTCGCTCCACACACGCCGTTTGATCGCGTCCGGCGAGTCTTCCAACGCCACCGGAGCCCCGGAGGCGAAATCGGGCATCTCACCGCGAATCTGGTGATAGTTGTCCAGCTTTGGTGAGCCAAGCCGCATGGAAACGTCGAGAAACCGCTGGTGCCGCTGGTTGTTCGAGGTGATCGTTCCCAGCACCGCGTTGAGCGACCACTGCTCCTGCTCGGTGACGGCATAGGAGAGGAAGTAGGGCTTGGGATCGCCTTTATCCTGCAGTGTGGTGTAGTTCCGGTTGAGCTCTTCGGCGAGGATTTTCACCAGTCCGGAGGGCTCGGGCGCGGCCGCAAGGGCCGGGAAAATCAGCGCAAAAACAAGGATTTGCCGCACGAATCCCAGGGTATCACGCGCTGTTTCAACGAATGGTAAAGGCCGCCAGCGTTTGCTCATTCCTCACATACAGACGCCCGTCGGAGAGTGCTGGGTAGGAACGAATCGTGGGGTCGAGCAATTTCCTCTTCAGCAACGGCTGAAACGACTTGGGCGCCGCCGGTGCGATCAGTGCGTCGCCTGACTCGGTAATCACCAGCAGATGGTCGTTCATGAGCGTGACCGTGCCCGCGCGGAGGTTGGGCACGGACCACTGCACCTTCCCCGTCCGCATCTCGACACAACGCAACTCCTGCCCCATCTCCTGGCGTCCGTGCCAGCCGTAGAGGTAGCCGTTGCGCTGCACGGAAGTGGAATAGTGGTTCGAAAGTTCGTCGTCGCCCTGCCAGAGTTGCTTGTAGGCGTTGCCCGTCACCTCAAGCACGGTCGCACCCGTGCCGTAGCTGGCCGATAGAAAAACGAGATTGCCCGCCGCCTGCGGCATGGCGGCATTCACGCTCGCCGCCATGCGGGCGCGCCAGCGCAGTTGGAAGCGGATGTTGCCGTTGGCGGGGTCGGCGTCGATCAGGCCGGTGCGCGTGAAGAAGAGGGCGTGGCGTGCGCCGTTGATGGTCACGACATTCGGCGACGAGTAGCCCGCCTCGCCGGGCGCGGCCTTCCACACCGTCGCGCCGGTCATTTTGTCGAGGCCGACGATGCCTCCCTCGCGCTGGCCGCCGACATTTGCGAGCAGCAGTTTTCCTTCAACGACCGGCGCGGGCGCCGCGCCAAAATACTCCTTCGCCGCGCCGAATTTCTCGCGGGCATCGACCTGCCAGATGAGCTTGCCTGTGCCGAGATTCACGCAGCGCAGAACGCTTTCGGCGGAGAAAAGATACACGCGGTCGCCATCCACGGTGGGCGCGGCACGCGGACCTTCGAGAAAGCCAAAATCATCGCGGTAGGTGGTTTTGTACTTGTAGGTCCACTGGGTCTTGCCCGTGGCGGGGTCGAGCGATTCCAGAATGTCCTCATCGCCCAGGCGGTGATAGACGAGCAGGCGGCCCTGCGCAACCACGGGCGCCGCAAACGCCTCGCCCACCTTGTGCTCCCAGAGTTTGTTGAGCGGGGGCTTGGGAGCGAAGGGGCCAGTGTAAACGCCGTCGCGATTGGGGCCGAGGAGTTGGGGCCAGTCCTGGGCGAAGAGGGCGAGGGGCAGGAGCAACGGGGGGAGACACAACAGGGCCGCGCGGCGCATACAGGCAGTATGCACCACGGGCTGCTAAGATATCGCCCATATGATGCGCAGACTGCTTGCAGTTTCGTTGCTCTCGCTGCCCTTGTTCGCACAGGGAACCATCAGCACGATAGCCGGTAATGGGAACGGCGTCTTCACCGGCGACGGAGGTCTGGCCACTTCGGCGGCGCTCCAGTCGCCAACTGGAGTCGCGGTGGACACCGCGGGCAACGTCTACATCGCCGACTTCGGCAACAAGCGCATTCGCCGCGTCTCGCCAGGCGGCGTTATCGAAACCTACGCCGGTAACGGCACGATCGGCTTCGCGGGCGACGGGGGACCGGCTGTGAACGCGCAGTTCTTCGTGATCACCTCTACCCACCAGGGCCTCGCCGTGGATGCCGCGGGCAACCTCTATATCGCCGACCCCGATAACGCGCGCGTGCGCAAAGTCACGGCGGCGGGCATCATCAGCACCTACGCCGGCATGGGCCCCAGCCTCTTCGGAGGCGATGGCGGCCCGGCCACTTCGGCGGGGTTGTCATTGCCGGGAAGCGTGGCGCTCGATGGCGCCGGCAACCTCTACATCTCCGACCAGAACAACTCGCGCATCCGCAGAGTCACGCCGTCCGGCACGATCAGCACGGTGGCCGGGAACGGCGCGTTCCAGTATTCGGGCGATGGCGGCCCGGCAACCAGCGCGGGCGTTCCGTTCCCTGTATCGGTGGCGGCCGACGCGGCCGGCAATTTCTATTTCGCCGATACGAGCAGCCACCGCATCCGCAAGGTCGACACGTCGGGCATCGTCACCACGTTCGCGGGTAGCGGCACGCCGGGTTTCTCCGGCGACGGCGGCCCGGCGACGGCAGCGTCGATCCTCGGTCCCAGAGGTATGTCGATCGACGCGGCAGGCAATCTCTACTTTGCCGACACCTCCAACGACCGCATCCGCAAGGTGGATACGAACGGCATCATCACCACGGTCGCGGGCAGCGCAATACCGGGCTTCGCGGGCGATGGCGGCCCGGCGACCAGCGCACGGCTTTCCAGTCCGCGCGACGTGAAGGTCGATGCGCAAGGCAACCTCTATATCGCCGACGCGGGCAACCACCGCATTCGCAAGGTGACCGTCGCCGGAGGAGGAGGCGGCGGTGGCACTGGGCCGTCCATCTCGCGCGTCGGCAACGCCGCTGGAGGAAGCCCCAACATCGCCCCGAATACGTGGGTGGAGATCAAGGGCGCCAACCTCAGCACGGTCACGCGGATTTGGGCGGGATCGGATTTTGTCAACGGGATCATGCCGATTCAGTTGAACGGCGTAAGCGTCATGATCGACGGCAAGCCCGCATTCATCTACTACATCAGCCCTACGCAGGTGAACGTGCTCACCTCGCCGGGCGCCATGCAAGGCGCGGTGCAGGTGCAGGTGACGACCAACGCCGGGACAACCGCGCCCTTCACGGCGCAGGCGCAGGCGCTCTCCCTCTCGTTCTTCACCTTCGACGGGGGAAGTTACCTCGCCGCCCAGCACGCCGATTACAGCCTACTCGGTCCAACGAGCTTGTATCCAGGATTGACCACGCCCGCCAAACCAGGCGAGCAGGTGATCCTCTACGGCAACGGTTTCGGGCCGGTCACGCCGCCGGTTGCAGCCGGCAGCCCCGCGCAGTCCGGATCGCTCCCCACGCTGCCCAACGTTTCCATTGGCGGGCAACTGGCAAGCGTGCAATTTGGCGGGTTGATTTCGCCCGGGCTCTTTCAGTTCAACGTAACCGTGCCTGCTAGCCTGCAGGATGGCGACCACATGATTCGCGCGGGTTATACCGGAACCACTTCGGTTACGCAGGCGAACGCGCTGCTGAGCGTGAGACGATAGCGGCGCGCTTACGGCACAACGGTTCCCTGGAACCGAACTTCGCATTTGATAGTCGGCGTGAGGCTACCTAATTCGGCCGTCACCGTAGCCATTATGCGAAAGCCCGGCCCCGCATAGGCATCCATCAGTTGGGATCCCTGATACTCGGCATGTAGCCCCGGCGAACGCACTTCGCGGCGATTCATGCGCACGAAGGTCTGGTGCATATCCGTGTAGGCATTCGACAACTGCGTATCGAGCCGGACCATGCGAACGGCCCGGTCGATGGGGCCGATGCAATACGCCGAGACCTGGCGGATGCGCACCGTGGTTCCGGCGGGCACATAGCCCTCGTTGCCGATATTGAGGTCGCAGGGTTTCGCGTCGATCTGCGCGTTATTCAGCGTCGTCTGGCAGACGCCGCTGACGATCCTGGTTTGGGGGGAGCTCTGTGCGAACAATGCACAGGCGGAGAAGAAGACCAGAAGAAGCCGCATAACTAACCTTTCGATCAGATACGCGTGTGCGGCGGGGTGAACCGGCTCAACGCCGCGTCAGGATCTCGCGTGCGTGGCGGACGCGCTCGGCGGCTGCTTCGGCGGTGGCGGCCATGGCGGTGAGGTGGCCCATTTTGCGGCCCGGGCGCGCGGCCGCTTTCCCATAAAGATGGATCTTCACGTCGGGCAGCGCGGCGGCGGCGGCCCAATCGGGTTCGCCATGGGCCCACAGGTCGCCCAACAGGTTGGCCATCGCGGCAGGGCGCAACTGCTCCGTGGAACCGGGCGCAAGGCCGCAGATGGTGCGAAGCTGCTGTTCGAATTGCGAGGTGACGCAGGCGTCGAAGGTGAAGTGGCCGGAGTTGTGCGGACGCGGCGCGAGTTCGTTGATGAGCACGCGGCCGGTGCGTTCGAGAAAGAACTCCACGCACAGCACGCCCACCACATTGAGCGCTTCCAGCACGCCGCGCGTAATCTCAATCGCCTCGCGCGCAGCCTCGTGCGGAATCGAGGCGGGCGCCGTCGTCACATCGAGAATGTGATTCGTATGCTCGTTCTCCACGGCCCCATAGTGGGCGAAGGCGCCGTCGACCGCGTCGCACTCGGTGAAGTACTGCTTCATGGCCGCAAGCT
>CAYUZM010000113.1:0-10931 GCA_964449665.1 uncultured Solibacteraceae bacterium | reverse complement strand
ACGCGCGTCGTTACGAATCAGCTTGCCAGCGCCATCAAGATGGTGGTGCAGGTGTCGCGCCTCTCCGACGGATCGCGCAAGATCATCTCCATCGCCGAAGTGCTGGGCGTGGAAGACGAGGCCGTCAAGATTCAGGAGGTCTTCACCTTCGAGCGCCTTGGCGTGGACGACGCGGGCAAAGTGATGGGCCGCTTCAAAGCCGTGAGCCGCGAACCGCTTGTGCTGTCGCGCATCAAACAGTACGGCATTCAACTGCCGCCCGATCTGTTCGACGAAGTGGTCGACGTCAACCTGTAAGCGCGCGGTATCGTTGGCGCGGGGGGCTACTGCCGCGCCGAGCGTGCCCGTGTGATCCGGTCCACCAACGCGCGGAATTGCTCGTTATCCATCCCGGTGCCGGAGAGTTTCAAGTCGTACTTGTCGCCGGCAAACGGGATGATCTCCACCTGGTACGGATTCTTGCGCTTCAGTTCCTTGATCTCTTTCAATTCCCAGCGGCGCGTGTCTTCCGCCTTATCGAGCGACTCGAAGATGACGCGCTCCGGCGTGATGATGAGCGTGCCATCGGTGCCGCCGATCATCTTGTCGCGGCGCGCCGGGAAACTCAGGCGTTCATCGGCGGGCGCGTCGCCGGGTTTCGCTCCCGCCTGCGACGACGCCGTAAGGCCCTGCTGCAGCCACTGCTCGACAACCGCCGATTCATTCGGCGCGGCAATGCGTAGGCTGAGGCGCACCGATTCGCCCATGCGGTCCCGCACCGCCTTCTTCAGTTGCACCACGAGCGAATCGTTCACGCGCGCGATCGACTGCACGTTGGTCTTGTCCACGGCGAACGAGGCTTCGGGCTTCTCCAGGTCCACGAACGTCATCACCGCATCCTGAACTACCAGTTTTCCGGCCACCGCTCCGAATGGCGCGCCGAGATCGGCCGTGAGCACGCGAACTTCCGATTGCGCCGTCAGGATTGAAGCGGCACAGGTAAACCATGCGATCGCGAATATCCTCATGGATTGTCTCCTCCTCTTCCTATTGTTTCAGCATCGCTTCGCGCAATGCCTTAAACTCCGTGCCCGGCTTCCACTCCGGCCACTTATCGCCCTCGGCCACGCGATATCCCACGCGGAAGAGCAGCTTCATGTCTTCCACCGCGCCCGAGAGGTCCCAATCCGGTTTGATCTCGTCGGAAGGCTTGTGATAGTCGTTCGCCGTGTAGGCGTCGCGTTTCTCTTGCGAATAGGAATCGGGCTTGCCGATGTAGTGAATGCCCGGCTCGGTATAAAGCGCGGGTACGCCCTTCTTGGCGAACTCGAAGTGGTCGCTGCGGTAGTAGAAACCCTTCTCCGGCTCGGCGTCGCCCACGAGCGTGCGGTTCTGTTCCTTCGCGGCGGCGGCGAGCGTATCGTCGAGCGTCGAGTTGCCCAGGCCGATCACCACCAGGTCGCTCGTTTTGCCCCACTGATTCACGCCGTCGATGTTGATGTTGGCGAGGGTCTTGTTGAGTGGATACAGCGGGTGCGTGGCATACCATTCGGCACCGAGCAGGCCCTGCTCCTCGGCCGTGAGCGCCACAAACAGCACGCTGCGTTTGGGTGCGGGCTTGAGCGCGGCGAACGAACGCGCCAGCTCGATCAGCGCCGCCGTGCCGCTGGCGTTGTCGAGCGCGCCATTGAAGATCTGATCGCCCTGCAGCGACGTGTCGCGGCCCAGGTGGTCCCAATGCGCCGAATAGATGACGTACTCGTCCTTCAGCTTTGGATCGGAGCCCTCCACCTTTCCCACCACGTTGCGCGATTCGATCTTGCGCAACTGGTTCTTCACCGCGAAGCTCGCCTTCCCCTTCAGAGGCACCGGCTTGAAGTCTTTCTTGACAGCCGCCTTCTTCAACTCGTCAAAGTTCAAACCGGTCGCCGCCAGGATCTCCTTCCCCTTGTCGAGCGAAACCCAACCCTCCACGGCCACGCGGCCCATATTGTTGTCTTCGCTCTGCAGGTCGAAGTTCTCGCCGCTCCAACTGCCGGTCACCACGTCGAACGGATAACCCGCCGGTCCGGTCTCGTGAATGATGATGGCCGCCGCGGCGCCCTTTTCGGCGGCAATTTCGTATTTGTAGGTCCAGCGTCCGTAGTAGGTCATGGCGCGTCCGCGGAAGAACTTGTCGTCGAGCTTTGAAGCGTCCGCCGGGTCGGGAACGGCGGGATCGTTGATGAGCATCACGATGGTCTTGCCCTTCACGTCCAGGCCCTTATAGTCGTCCCAGCCATACTCGGGCGCGACCACGCCGTAGCCGACGAACACCACATCGGAGTCTTTCACCTCGACGCTCTCCACGAAGCGATGCGAGGCGCCGACAAAATCCTTGCCCGCCGTCACGCCGATGCGCTTGCCGTTTATGACGAAGCCGCCCGTGGTCGCCGACGTGATTCCGGCCAACGGCGATTTCTGGAAGTAGGTGCCGTCCGGATTGCCGGGCTTCAAGCCCAGCTTCTTGAACTCCTCCGAAATGTAGGCGACCGAGCGCTCCTCGCCAGGCGTGCCCGGCGCGCGCCCTTCGAATTCATCGGAGGAGAGCTTCTTGATGTGCTCAATGAGCAGCGTGGGTGTCATCAACACTTCGGCCGCGCTGGGGCCGGCTTTGGGCGGCGGCGCGGCACACGACGAGAGCAGAAATGCGGCGGCCGCGAGCAGGGCTGTCACAACGGAGGATTTGCGCATAGACTCTTTAGAGTATGAAGACGAAACTATCCAGGCGGCAACTTGCCGTGGCGGGAATGTCGCTTGCGGCGGCCCAGCGTGGCGCGGCGCAAGTAGCGACAGTGACGGCCTATTCGAGCGCCCTCGACGGGTTCGAATCGAAGGTGGACGTCGCTTCGTTCGATCCCGTGGCGTGGACCAAGGAACGCTACCGCCAGATGCCGATGAAGCTCACCTTCAACGCAAAGTCGAAGGCCGAGGCGGCGGCATGGCAGAAGAAGCTGCGCGCGAAGCTTGTGGAGTTGGTGGGTGGCTTCCCGGCGCAGCGCGCGCCGCTCGCTCCGCAAACGCTCGAGGTGCGTGAGTTTCCCAACTACCGCCGCGAGAAGTTCGTCATCACCACGCAGGAGGGCATGGGATTGCTTGGCTACCTCATGACGCCCAAAGGCAAAACCGCGCCGCATCCGGCGATGATCTGCGTGCCCGGCCACGGCCGCGGTGTCGACGATCTCGTGGGCATCGACGACAAAGGCAACGACCGCACCACCAAGCCGCACTATCAATACGATTACGCGATTCAGGCTGTTGAGCACGGCATGGCGGCGGTGGCGATCGAGCCCATCGCGTTCGGTTGCCGCCGCGACGCGCGCACCAAAGCACGCGGCCTTGGCAACAGCGCCTGCCAGCCCACGGCCGGAGCGGCCCTGCTATTCGGGCAATCCATGGTCGGGTGGCGCGTTTATGACGTGATGCGTGTCTGCGATTGGATTGAGACGCGCAAGGAGTTGGACGCGAAGCGTATCGGCTTGATGGGTATTTCCGGCGGCGGCACCATCACCACCTTCGGTGCGGCGCTCGAACCGCGCATTCATACGGCGTTCATCAGTTGTTACCTAAACACCTTCCTCTCCTCCATCGTGAGCATGTCGCACTGCATCGACAACTACGTGCCGGGCATTCTGAACTGGTGCGAGATGTACGACGTCGCCGGCCTCATCGCCCCGCGCGCGCTGTTCGTCGAATCGGGCGACCGTGACAACATCTTCCCCGTGGACGCCAGCCGCGAGAGCTTCCTCAAAGTGCAGAAGATCTACGAGGTGATGGGCGCGCCGGACAAGACGAGCCAGGAAGTGTTCAGCGGCGAACACCAGTTCCACGGCAAGCAAGGGCTGCCATTTTGCGCGCGCAGCCTGGGCGTCGCCTAGTCGAGCGGAAATGCCGGGTCGGGCCCGGACTCCTTCGGCGTATCGATGGTACGCACGATCTTCCTTTGCGCCACGTCGATGACGTGCACCTTGTCTTTATCCTGCACGCCGCTGAAGGCCCACTTGCCGTCGCGGCTCATCGTGAGCGAAAGCGGCTGGCCGCTCAGCTTCACTTGTTGCAGCTCCTTGCGCGTGGCCACGTCGGCAAACGCCGCCGCATGCGCCGCGCCGAGCGAGTAGACAAGCGTCTTGCCGTCGGGCGTGATGGCGACGCGATTCGGGCCGCCGCCGGTCTTGATCTCGCCCACCACCTTGCGCTGCGCCGTTTCGATGAGCGAGATCGTGTTGCTGTCGGCGTTGGTCAGAAAGATCGTCTTGCCATCGGGCGAAAGCACGCCGCCCTGGGGACGCTTGCCCGTGGGAATCAGTTCGGTCTTGCCCGTCGCAATCTGAATTGCCGCCACCGTTCCGCTGGTTGAATTCGAAACGTAGGCCCATTCGCCCGGCGCGTCAAACAACACCATGTGCGGATCATCGCCCTTCACGTCGAAGCGGCGCAGCACCTTCTTCGCTACCGGATCTACCAGCACGAGCCCGTCGGGATTCTCGGTGGTAATCACAAGTTGCCCTGTCTTCGGGTGCACGGCGATGCCGTGCGGACGGCGGTTGTTGCCCAGGTCGATGTCGTCCCTTTTTGCCCGCGTCTTGCGGTCGATTATGGCGATGGTGTTCCCGCCTTCGCCCGCGTACTGCATCCATAGAATGCCGTTGTTCGAGACGAAGAGCGTCTTGCCATCGAGCGAAGGAACGATTTCGTGCGGATACTCGCCGATTTTCACTTCGCCCGTGCGCTTGCCCGCCGCATCGTAGAAGCCGACCTTGCCGGCGATCTTTTCCACCACGGCAATCTCAGGCTGCGCCCACGCGGCGCCGGCGCACAGGAGGACAATGGGCAGTCTCATGAACAGACATGCTATACGAGATGACGGATATGCGCATTGACGAGATTCGAATCCACCGCCTGGAGGGGCCGCTTGAGCGGCGCTTCGGCTGGTCGTTGAATTGGACGGCGACGCGGACGGCCACACTTGTGGAGGTTCGCACGAGCGGCGGGCTTGCCGGTTGGGGCGACGGCATGTGGGCCGAGGCGCGTCTGCGCGCGCATCCGGAGCTTGTGCTGGGGCGGTCGCCATTGGATGTTGAGGCGATTTACGACGATCTGCGTGCTTTGCCGGTGGCGCAAAGCCGGCGTGGCGATGTCGCCTGTGGTGGTCTCGACGCCGCACTGTGGGACCTATACGGCAAGGCGCTCGACGTTCCCGTGTGGAGGCTGCTGGGCCGAAAGGTGCGTGAGCGCGTGCAGCCTTATTTGACCGCGCTCTACATGCAGGATTGGCCGGATCCCGCGCAAGGCCTGGCTGAAGAGGCAGTGCATTGGAAGTCCCTCGGCTTTCGCGCGATGAAGATGAAGGTGGGCTACGACCCGGAAAGGGACGTGCGCCTGGTGCGCGCCGTGCGCGAAGCGATTGGGCCGGAGATAAGTCTGGGCGTGGACGCGAACTGCGCCTACGACAGCGGGACCGCGCTTCGATTGTGCGGGCAGTTGGAGCCGTTCGATCCAATGTGGTTCGAAGAGCCGGTGCTTGCGGATGACCTCGACGGCTACGACCGCCTGCGCGCGGGAACGCGCATTCCGCTGGCCGGCGGCGAAACGGCAGCGCTCGATACGCTTGTGCGCGACTACGTGCAGCCCCGCCGTGTCGATGTGCTGCAACCGGAAGTGGAAATCATCGGGCTCACCGGAGCGAAACGGCTCTCGTATTTGTGCTGGCTGAATCGCATCCGCCTGGCTCCGCACAATTGGGGGACAGCGGTTCGCACCGCTGCCATCTTGCAGTGGATGGCCGTCACGCCGCCGCTCACCGAAGCGCTCCACGGCGCGCCGCAACTTTTCGAATTCGATCAGACGGAGTCGCCGTTCCGCGATGCCGTCATTCGCGAGAAACTGGCGCCGGAAGAGGACGGTTTGCTGGCCGTACCGCAGTCGCCGGGGCTGGGCATCACGGTCAACCCCGCGGAAGTGGCCCGCTTCCGCGTCGAAGAGATCGTCTTGCGTTAGCTCCGCACTATTTGTAGTTCACAAAGAACGGGCTTGACCACGCGATCTGCCCATCCTCCTGCATCAGCCGCACGTAGTAGTAGTGGCGCGTGGAGAGGTCCGCTTTGTCGAGGAATTGGAAGTTCATCTCCACCTTCTTGGGCTCGGCCGTATAGATGACCTCGCTATCGCGAATCACCTCGGCGCGCGCGATGGGGCCCGTGCCCGTCGCCTTTACCGTGATGGGCAGCGCCTTGGAAGTCTTCACCTCGTCGCCCATGAAGTGTTTGCCCATGCGGACATCGAGAATGATGTTGTCTGTTGCGCCATAGGTGTGGCGCCGGCGGATGCCGTCAAGCACGCCTTGCCGCGACACGTTGTCCGTATAGACCATGGCGTAGCTGATGTGCGTGGAACCATGATCGGAACTGGTGACGATGCCGAGCTTGTAGCCCTTTGCCCAAGCGTTGTTCACCATGCCCGCGGGCTGGTAGCCGGCCGTTTCCATGTGCTGATCGTCTTTTCCCTTCGCGGCAACGTAGGGGAAGCCGAGCTTTTCGTAGCTGGTGCGCGCGCCCTGGAAAATCTCGACGACAGGCTCCAGGGGGGGATCGTTGTCGCGCCAGTCCGTGCCCATTCGCGTGCCCGACGTGTGCGAAATGACGACGCCATTGCGCGAACGAACCTCCTCATAGAGAAGCTTGGTGTCGTTTTCGACAAGTTCGGCCGTGCCCACTTCCGGCTCGTCGCCTAATGGGCTCATGCCGAGCCCAAATCCCAGCGCTCCGGCCTTCAGGTGGAACGGGGTCACGCGCGATTCGGACCTTTTCGCGAAAAACATGTTGCGGTGGCCGTTGGGATAGATGGCGCTGCGTTCGTAGCCGAAGATGGGGAGGTAGAGGCCGGGCACATGATACATGTCAGTCATCTTCTGCGTATACCACCACCAGTAGGGCCATCCGCCGCCCTGGTGATCCGTCGAAGCGCCGAAGTCCATGGAGGCCGCATCGATCATGTAGCGGTAGAAGTCCTGCAGCGAACCGTCGGCCGCTCCGCCGCCATCCCAACTGAGCTCGGTATGGCGGTGGAAGTCGCCGCGCACAATCGAACTATTCTTGCCGGCGATCTTGACCGTGTATCCGCGAATCGCCTTCAAATTGGCGTCTTCATTCGCGTGGGCGATATTCACGGCAAGTGTTTCCACGGGCGGCGCGCCCCATGCGAGAGCGGGACCCGCCGCCGCCGGTTCGAGCTTGCCCGCGAGCACCCGCTGCCGCTTCGGCTTGTGATAGAACGCCTCGCCGCGCGTGTCGGAATCCCAGACCATCCACAGCGACCGGTCCTTCGCCAGCACGGCGTTCATGCGAGTGGACGATCGTCCTTTCGAATCGTCGGGCACTTTGGCCGCGCTCCATTTGGCGCCGTCAAGGTGCGTGACGCGATACTCCCAGAAGCCGCGATTGCCGCGCGGTTGAACGGGTTGGTTGTATCGCGTCTTCGCGACGACGTACACGGAGCCCGCTCCATCGCTGAACACGTGCGGCTGGTAGGTGTTGGAATCGCTGAACGGTTCGTTGACGGGCTGCGCCGGATGGCGCCACGTTCCGTTGTCGTAGCAGGCGATGCGCGGTTCGCGCAGTCCGCCGAGCACGACGCCCTTTGGCGAATTGCGCAGGATGTAACCCTGATCCTTGCCCCAGCCGGGAGCGCCCGCTTCATAGGCCACCCACACTCGGCCGGAAGTGTCCACGGCCACGGTTGGGCGCGCTTCGAAGCGCTGGGTGTTGGCGACGGCCATCGGCGCAGCGGGCTTGCCGCCGGAGACCCGGCTGATCATTACATCGTAGTTGCCATTCGCATAGCTGTCCCAGGCCACCCACGCGCTGCCGGAGGCGTCGAAGGCGAGCGCTGGCTCCCAGTCGTTTGCCGCGTGATCGGTAACTCGCACATCGCCGCCCCAGCGCTCGCCGTCCAGCGGCTTCATCAGGATGTTGCTGAAGGGGCGCGAAGCGGGCGCGTTTGCCGGCGCCTCCTTGCGCGCGCGAAACGCCTGCCACGCGACCGCCATGCCGCCTTTGCCATCGGCGGCCAGCCGCGGATTCACGTCGGGAAGTGGATCGTTTGTCAGGCGCTCCATCGCGCCCCACTCCTGTTTGGCGGGGTCAAACCGCCGGGCGTAGAGATCCCAATTGCCCGCCACCATCTGGCTCCACACGACCCACACGCGGTTCTGCGCGTCGACGGCCAACTGCGGCAACCAAGAATCACCCGAAGTATTCGGCACCCATTGCAGATTGCCCCATGCGCCGTTCACGAAGGGACGGATGGCAATGTCGTCGCGGTCACCCACAAAGCTCAACCACGCCGACCATAGCGTGCCGTCGGGGGCGAGGGCGAGGGAGGGCAGGTCGTCGTGCCGGAACTCGTGGCCGATCTCGGTGGCGGCGATCTTGCCGGCCGTGTTTGAGGCCATCGCTTTCGCGGCACCGCCGCCCTTTTTCTTGCCCTTTTGTTGAGCGGGCGAGGTGGAGGGCAGGAACCACACCAGGGAAAGGAACAGAGCCACCACGAGCCGTTGCATGATGGCACGCATTATATGCGACGCGGCGCGTCGTGGGAACGGAATTACGTCGCCGTACTACATCGCCGTGGCAAGAGCCGTCGCGGAAACGGAGCTCGGCGCGGGGATGGCCATCGGTTGAATGCACGGCGAGGGATGATGAACCTGCCACCACTGCTCGGCGGCCGACGTGCACCAGCGTTCGTTGTGGCGCAGCGAGGAGAGCCGCCGCGAGATTTCGCGCATCGACTGCGGGCGAGCCGCAGGCGTCTTGGCCAGACAATCCATGATCAGCGATTCCAACTCCGCCGGAATCTCCAGCTCCGTGCGCTGGCTCGGCGGCACGGGCGGCGTCTGCACGTGGGCCAGCGCCATTGCCATCGCGCTTGGGGCTTCAAACACCAGCTTGCCGGTGAGCAGCCAGTAGGCCACGCATCCGAATGCATAGATGTCCACGCGGGAATCGACATCGTCGGTGGCCAGCGCCAGCTCCGGCGCCATGTAGGCGGGCGTGCCCGTCGTGATGCCCTCGCGCGTCAGCCGCGTATCGTTACCCGAATCCTTCCACTTGGCCAGGCCGAAGTCGAGCACCTTGATGAAGTCGTAGTTCAGGCCCATGCGGCACAGGAAAATGTTCTTCGGCTTCACGTCGCGGTGCGTCAGCCCGCGCGCATGGGCCTCGGCGAGGGAGTCGCACATCTGCTGCATCAGGTAAATCGCCCTCGACGCCGGAACCGGGCCATACTTGTGCACCAGTGAATCCAGGTCGAGGCCGTCGAGCAGTTCCATCGCGTAATAGAAGACGCCGTCGCCGTTCACGCCATAGTCGTAGAGCGTGACGGTGTTGGGCGATTGCAGACCCGCGATCGCCTGCGCCTCGCGTTCAAAGCGCCGCCGCGCCGATTCCGGCTGCGTCTGGTCGACTCCGAACAGCATCTCCGGACGGATCAGCTTGATCGCCGCTTCCCGCGCCAGCATACGGTGTTTTGCGCGCCAGACCTCGCCCATACCACCGCGGCCGATCACCTCGATCATCTCGTAGCTGCCCAACTCGCGGGCCTTGCTCACCTGCGCGCCCAGGCTGTAAATCACGCGGCTCATCGGTAGCGCCACGGCCGCGGTCAAAAAGGTGGAAGCGTACAGGATTACCCACTGCGACGCCGTCGGCACCGGAATATCGAAAATTGCCGTGTTGAGCCACAAGCCCAGCGGCCCCATCGACGCCGTGAGGAATGCCGCCAGCCCGGAGCGGAAACGGCAGGTCGGCACGACCAGGACGAAAAACGCAACCCATACCGCGATCGAGGAATGGCCGTGAATCACCTCGTTCGGCTGAATCGGATATCGCGACTCGGCGACGGAAATGACGAGTGCGCCCAGAACTTCAAAGGCAAGCCCGACATCCAGTTTCACCTGGCCGGGCAACGAACTGGACAGCGCGAAGATCGACATGCCCGCGCCCAGCACAACACCCACCAGCGACGTGACCGCATAGAAGAACTTCAGGTCCGTGGGCATGCTCTGTCCCAGCGGCGTGAGACGGTGGATGACGTACATCACGATGAAAAAGATGGCGTACGCCGCGCTCACCCAGCCCAGGCGCACCACCGCCTTCTCGACAAAATCGGGAGGCAGCCGGTATCCGGAAGTGGTGCTGACACCCACCCCCGTGTCGGGGCTTTTTTCGGCGCAGGCAAACCGCCGTATGATCCCTTTTTCTTCGGGCATGGCTTTTACTAGACTAACTCGTTTATAAGACGCGGCAAGCGGCAGTTCGGATTCCACGAACCTGTGAATCGCAGTGAATCGGGCCCCGCGGAGGCCGCTGCAGGCGGCTTACACCTTTGGATGGCGCTTGTGCCAATCCGTCTGGTTCTGATACTCGCGCCCGATGGCGAGCAGCGTATTCTCGTTGAACGGCCGCGAAATCAGTGAGATCGAGAGGGGAAGATTGCCCGCGAAGCCGCACGGCATCGACAGCGCCGGCAGGCCGGCCAGATTGCCCGCTGGAATGTGGTCGCGCAGGCCGCGCTTATCCGGCGTGGCGCTCTTCGGCGGCGGCGTGGGTGTGGCTCCCGGTGCGGGCGTCCGGCGCAGCGGATCGTTTGCGCCCGACGCCACCGTGGCGCGCGTCGGGGCGATGAACAGGTCCACGTCGTAGAACATTTTGCGAATCTCGGCCTGAATCAGTGAACGCACGCGCATCGCCTTCAGGTAGTCGCGCGCGCTAATGTCGAGATACGACTTCAGCCCCGCAATCTGGTTCTTGTCCGCCAGTTCGTCCACCTTGCCCGACGTGATCAGCTCCTCGAACATGCTGCCCGCCTCGCCGCCCAGCACCATGGAGAGCACGGCGCCGTAGGGGAAGTCCGGCAAC
>CAYUZM010000112.1:1938-10962 GCA_964449665.1 uncultured Solibacteraceae bacterium | reverse complement strand
CTGGCGGTCACCTATACGCGGTTCGCCGGCCTGGATCCGCCCCCGGAACGGGATTTGGACCGCGACATGGAGCGTGACATGGAGCGGGACGGATTTCCATTCCGGCTGCGGGCACGCATCCAACGCTTTCGCCAGCCCGCCGACCGGATGGCACGTGTGGCTGCTTACCGGCTGCTGCGCGCCGCACTGGGCGATTCCGGTCTCGGCGCGGACCCTCTGGAGGCGCTGCAATGGGACTCTTACGGACGCCCCTTCCTCGCCTCGCTGCAAGGGGTTGACTTCAACCTGTCTCACTCCGGAGGTCTCGCCGTCTGCGCCTTGGCCAGGGGCGGGCGCACCGGCATTGACGTGGAACGGATTCGCGGCATCGCCCGCGCGGGGTTCCAGCCCTATTTTCCCCCGTCGGAATGGCGGAGGCTCGAATCGGCCGCCGATCCGCTACCGGCGTTCTTCGAGAGTTGGACACGGTTGGAAAGCGTAGCCAAGGCAGAGGGATTCGGGCTTGCCGGTCCCCTCGGTGCGATCGAGTTCACCGGCGAGGCCGCGCGCGTGAATGGACGCGATTGGGCGCTTCTCCGCATCGACACCGGGCCCGGCTACTGCTGCCACGCTGCCGCATGGCCCGCGCCGGAGGTACTCACTGTGGCCGAAGTGGCGGCCGTAGTCGAAATGCCAGAGGTGATCGAAACACGGGCGGTGATCGAAGCCGCCACGGCCGGTAAAGGCACGGCCCGGCGCGAATACCTCCCGGCGCATGCCGCCGGAGAGAAACAAGAAGGGATATCGGTACATGGTTGATTCATTCGTCCGCACGTTGGCTCCGGCCGCGGTTTGCGCCGCGCTGGCCGCATGGGCGTGCGCGCCGCTTGCGGCGCAGGAGCCCGCGGCCGGGCAGGCTCATGCCGCCGGCGCACACGGCGCGGCGCCTCCCAAGGTCGATCCCTGGTGGGAGAAGAGTTCGCTCACCTATTCGCCGGCCCGCCGCGACCTGCTCACGCATGTCGACGGCACGCTATCTTTCATGAATTCGGCTGGCAACTCCGAAGGCTCCTCGTTTGACGCCAATGCCGGATTCACCATGCGTCTGATGCGCTTCACCAACCGGTTGAGCCTGAACTACACGCGGCGCGACATGGAGTACGGCTTCGGCGGCGGCTCGGTGAACTTCTCCGAGCGTACGCTCCGCAACCACGGCGAATACGATCTTACCCGCCACGCCGTCCTCGTCGGCGGCGTGGACGACTACCGCAATACGCTCATGTTCATCGACAGCCGCTTCACCACCTACGGCGGTGGCGGCGTCACCCTGGTCGACAACGAGCACATGCGCTTCACCGTCATCGGCGGCATCGGCTACACCCGTTTCCGCTTCGACAAGGAAGCGATGGAGCGCGTCGACCCGGTCACCGTGGCGGGCCTGCCGGCCGACCCCAACTCGGGCGGCCTCATGGCCACCCAGGCCTGGACCTGGAAGATCTCGCCCAAGCTCTCGCTGAGCCAGGGCGCCAGTTACACAGACTACTTCGAGTCGCACTCGGGCCACCTGGCGACCTTCAACGTCGTCCTGAACATTCCCGTGTCGCGGCACTTCTCGGTAACCACCGGCTACCGCTTCAAGCAGGAAGACAACTCGTATGTGCGGGCCCTCGGCGTGAGTCCCGACGATCGCAGCTTCACCATGGGTTTCCGGTTCTCGAAATAGACGAGGTCCGCACCCGGGCGGCGGGCGCGCGGCAGGAGGGAAAAGCAATGAAGGCGCTCATACTGGCGGGCGGCCGCGGCAAGCGGCTCAACGAGCGGTCGGCGAACCGCAACAAGTGCATGCTCGAGTTCGCGGGCAGGCCGTTGATCGACTACTCGCTCGAACGCGCCGCCGAGGCCGGCTGCGAAGAGATTGTCGCCGTGGTCGGCTACCTGGCCGAGCAGATCGTCAACCACTACGGCAACTCCTACCGCGGGCTGCGCATCCGCTATGCGATTCAGCGCGAACAGCGCGGGCTGGTGAACGCCATCGAAACGGCGCGACCGTATCTGGAAAACGAGGACTTCATGCTGCTGCTCGCCGACGAGATTCTGCTCGAACCCAATCACACGGCCATGATCGAGGAGTTCCGCCGCGGCGGCCTGTTCGCACTGTGCGGCGTCACGGTCCCGGAGGACCCGTTGGCCGTGCGCAAAACCTACTCGATCCTCGCCGACGAGCAGGGCCGCATCCTGCGGCTGGTCGAAAAGCCGCGCCGCCCGGTAAATGCCTTCCAAGGGACCGGCAATATCCTGCTCAGCCACCGCATCTTCGAGTACATCGAACTCACCCCGGTCCACGCCGCGCGCAACGAGAAGGAGCTGCCGGACCTCATTCAGTGCGCCATCGACGACGGCAACATTGTGAAGAGCTTCCTCGCCGGTGGCGCCTATATCAACATCAACACCGAAGAGGACATCGAGATCGCCGAACGGGCGCTCGGCCTTGCGGGGCGCGCGGCGTGAGCGCCACACTCGCCTCTAGCGCGGCCCCGTTGGCGCGGACGCCCGAGCCCGAACTGATGACCGGCGCCGAGCAGGCGCGCGCCTATGCCTGTGCCGACCTGTCGGAGATTCACGCGCCGCTAATGGAATACTTCGCCTCGAGCTTTCCTCACTTCTCGGGCCCCGGCCGGCGGCTGCTCGACCTCGGCTGCGGCGCCGCCGACATGACCATTCGCTTTGTCCGCGCCTATCCCGGCCTGCGCGCCGTAGGCGTCGATGGCTCCGACGAGATGCTCCGCTGGGGCCGCCGCCGCGTGGCCGAAGAGGGCCTCGAACCCGCGATCGCGCTCGAACGGAAAATGCTCCCCGATGCCGGACTGCCCGCGGCCGCCATCGATGCCATCACGGCCAACAGCGTGCTCCACCACTTGGCCGATCCGCACTCACTCTGGGCGGCAATCCGCTATTCGGCCGCGCCCGGCGCGGTGGTGATGGTCACCGACCTTTGCCGCCCGTCCTCGTCCGCCGCAGCGCGCGAACTCGTCGAACGCTACGCCGCGGGCGCCCACCCCGTCCTGCGGGAAGACTTTCTCCATTCGCTCCACGCCGCCTACACCGTGCCCGAGGTCGCGCGGCAGCTTGCCGCCGCGGGCCTTATCGAGCTCGAAACCATCCGGCTGGGCGAACTCCATCTCGTCGTGAAAGGCCATCTTACGTGAACACAGTCATCGCCAGCCCCATCGCCGCCCGTGAATCGCTCCCGACCCACACTCCCAAGCTCGTCATCGGCGGCGGGCCCCTCAGCATCTCCAACATCGCTGCCGTCGCGGCCGGGGCTCCCGTCGAGCTCAGTAAGGACACGCGCGTGCGTGAGGCCATTGCCGCCTCTCGGGACTTCATCCGCGCGGCGCTTGCCGAAAACAGGCCGATCTACGGCGTCACCACCTCGTTCGGCGGCATGGCCGACCGCGTCGTGCCCCCCGAGGTCGCCAGCGACCTGCAAACCACCCTTGTCTGGTCGCACAAAGCCGGCGCGGGCGAACGCATCCCGGCCGCCGACGTGCGCGCGGCCATGCTCCTGCGCGCCAACTCGCTCGCCATGGGCATCTCCGGCATCCGCGCCGAGATCATCGAGCGCTTCGAGATTTTCCTGAACGAAGGCGTCACGCCGCACGTGCGCGAGTTCGGCTCCATCGGCGCCAGCGGCGACCAGGTCCCGCTGGCCTGCATCGCCGGAGCCCTCGCCGCGCTCTCCCCGCGCTTCCGCGCCGATTGGAAAGGCCAGACCATGGAGTCGCCCGCCATCCTGTCGCAGTTGGGCCTGAAACCGGTCACCTTCGAAGCCAAGGAGGGCCTCGCGCTCATCAACGGAACTTCGGTCACCACCGGCATCGCCGCCAACTGCGTCGAGCGCGCCCGCCGCGCCTTCGCCCTCGCCTTTGGCGCACACGCCCTGTTCCTTCAGGCGCTGTCGGCCTCCAACCAGGCCTTTCATCCCTTCATTCACATCCACAAAGCGCATCCGGGCCAGCGCTGGACCGCCGCGCAAATGCTGCGCCTGCTCGACGGCTCGCAACTGTCGCGCGACGAACTCGGCGGACAAAAGGAGCACCGCTCCGGCCAGCTCATCCAGGACCGCTACTCCGTCCGTTGCCTGCCGCAGTTCCTCGGCCCCATCGCCGACGCGCTCACCACCATCGCCGGACAGGTCGAAATCGAAGCCAGCTCGGTTACCGACAACCCGCTCATCGACGCCGCCCACGGCGCGGCCTATCACTGCGGCAACTTCCTCTCCCAGTACATCGGCACGGGAATGGACCAGTTGCGCTACCACATGGGCATGCTCGCCAAGCATGTCGACGTGCAAATCGCCCTGCTCGTCTCGCCCGAATTCAACAACGGACTGCCGCCCTCGCTGGTGGGCAACGGCGCGCGCCCGGTCAACACCGGCCTAAAGGCCCTGCAACTGACGGCGAACTCCATGATGCCCGTGCTCGGCTTCTACGGCAACTCGCTTGCCGACCGCTTCCCGACCCACGCCGAACAGTTCAATCAAAACCTGAACAGCCAGGGCTTCGGTTCGGCCAACCTGACCCGCCGCGCGCTGGGGATTCTCGAAGAGTATCTCGCCGTGGCCCTCGTCTTCGCCGTGCAGGCCGTTGACTTGCGCACGCACGCCGTCTCAGGACACTACGACTCACGCGCCACGCTTTCGCCCGCCACGCGCCCGTTGTATGAAGCCGTGCGCGCCGCCGCCGGACGCCCCGCCTCGGCCGAGCGGCCGCTCGTGTGGGACGACCGCGACCAGTTCCTCGAAGAGGTCGCCGCAGGAGTCGCCGCCGGCCTCTCGCGGCCGGGGCCGATTGGCGCTTCTGTGGAAGAGATTTTTTCGTCGCTTGCGCAACACCGTGTTTAACGGCCAAACGGCCGGGTCGTTAGAAAGGAAACTCGGGCGATGAACGTCGCATCCATCCTCGAACGCGGTGCCGCCCATTATCCCGATGCGGTAGCCATTGCCAGTGATGGCGGCGCGATCCATTTCGGCGAACTGCGCGAACGGTGCGCCCGGGCCGCCGGCGCGCTCCGGGCGCAAGGCGTCGCGCGCGGCTGCCGCGTGGCCCTGCTGCTCCCCAACGAACCGGCGTTTGTCTACGCCTACTACGGCACGCTCCAACTCGGCGCCATCGCCGTCTCCTTGAATCCCACACTCACCCCCGCCGAACTCAGCGGCCTGCTCGCCGACTGCGCGCCGCATATCACGGTGCGCTCGGCGGCCGATCTCACCGGTGGCGAGCCCGTCTTCGGCATCGAAGACCTTCCGCGCCAATCCCCCGCCGCCATCCTCTATACCTCCGGCACCACCGGTACACCCAAAGGCGCCACGCTTTCGCACAACAATATCTGGTTCACGATGGCCGCCAAGCAACGCTATCTCGACCTCACTCCGCGCGACCGCGTCCTCGCCTTCCTCCCCCTCTTCCACTGCTTCGGGCAGAACGCCATCCTCAACGCCGCTCTCTATTCCGGAGCGGCCGTTGTGCTGCAAAACGGCTTCGATCCCCAGCGCGTCCTGGCCGCCACGCGCGAACAAGGAGCCACCGTTCTGTGCGCCGTGCCCGCCGCCTTCGCGGCCCTCCTCGACCGCGCCGAGCCCGCGGACTTCGCCTCCGTCCGCCTCTTCTTTTCCGCCGGCGCTCCCCTCCCGCGCGCCATTGAGGACCGCTGGCTCGCCCGCTTCGGCAAGCCGCTCCACCAGGGCTACGGACTCACCGAGACCTCGCCGTTTGCCACCTATAACCACCCGGTGCACTACCGTCCCGGCTCCGTCGGCGTTGCCGTCGCGGGCGTCCGCCTGCGCGTCACCGATCCGGCATCTGGCGCAGTCCTCGACGCGGGCCAACGGGGCGAAGTCGAGGTCCACGGCCCGAACGTTATGCTCGGCTACTGGAACCTGCCCGCCGACACCGCCGAGACCATCCGCGGCGGTTGGTTTCGCACCGGCGATATCGGCCGCCTCGACGCCGAAGGCCACCTCACCCTCGAAGACCGGCTCAAAGATCTGATCATCGTCGGCGGACTGAACGTCTATCCGGCCGAAGTGGAGAATGCGCTCCACGCCCATCCCGCCGTGGCCGAGGCAGCCGTCTACGGCATCGACGACCCGGCGCTGGGCGAGCAGGTTCGCGCCGCCATCGTGTGCAAGCCCGGCGAGCAAGCCGGCGAAGCCGCCCTGGCCGCGCATTGCCGTTCGCGTCTGGCGTCCTACAAGGTTCCGGCCTATATCGAACTCGTGCACAAGCTGCCGCGCAATCGCTCGGGAAAGCTACTCAAACGAGTTCTGCGCAACCGCCATGCGGCGGCGCGATCATCGGAGGCCAGCGACAGCATTGCCCCCAACGCGGCCGGCGCCGCCAATTTCGACAGCACCACCAGTGCTGCGGGCCCCGCACACGCCTCAAGTGCCACCAGAGCCACCAGTGCCACGAGCGCGACCAGTGCCACCGCTGCGCCCCCCACAGCAACCGCCGTCCCGCTCGCCGGCCGCATCGCGGCGTGGCTTGCCACGCGGCTGGGAATCGGCGAGCGCGCGATTGACCACCGCCGCCCATTTGCTGAATTCGGTCTCACCTCGCTGATGGCCTTCGAACTCGCCGCGAAGCTGAGCGAGTGGACCGGCCGCTCCATCGAACCGGCCATCGCCTGGAGCTTCTCCACCGTCGAAACGTTGGCGCGAAATCTGGACGGTGCGAACGGCGCGCAAATCGAACCCACGAGCCGGCCCGAAGCGCTCGACGAACCCATCGCCATCGTCGGCATGGGCTGCCGCTACCCCGGCGCACCGGGCATCGACGCCCTGTGGCGCCTGATGACAAATGGCGTAGACGCCATCACGGACGCCCCGCCCGAGCGCTGGGACGCCAACGCTCTCTACGATCCCGATCCTGCCGCGCCCGGCAAACTCGGCTGCCCCAAAGGCGGCTTCGTGCGCGGCATCGAGGAGTTCGACGCCGCCTTCTTCGGCATCTCCCCGCGCGAAGCCCCGCACGTTGACCCGCGCCAACGGTTGATTCTCGAATCGGTCTGGGAGGCTCTCGAATCGGCAGGCATCCCCCCGGACAGCCTCGCCGGAACCGCCGCCGGAGTCTTCCTCGCCACGCTCACCAACGACTACGACCACCTGCTGTTCCAGGATCTGGTGCGCGCCGAAGCCTTCTCGGGCGCGGGCACGGCGAACAGCGTCGTCGCCAACCGCGTCTCTTATTTCCTCGACCTCCGCGGCCCCAGCCTGGCGCTCGACACCGCCTGCTCGGGTTCGCTCGTCGCGCTCCATCTGGCCTGCGAGAGCCTCCGGCGCGGCGAATGCACGCTGGCGCTTGCGGGCGGGGTCAATCTCAACCTGATGCCCAAGAGCAGCGTCTTCTTCACCAAAGCCGGTGCGCTGTCGCCGGAAGGCCGGTGCGCGACCTTCTCGGCCTCGGCCAATGGCATCGTACGCAGCGACGGCGCGGGCGTGGTCGTTCTCAAACGCCTCGCGGCGGCCCGCGCGGCCGGCGATCCGATCGTCGCCGTCATTCGCGCCAGCGCGGTGAACCACGACGGCCGCAGCAACGGCATCATGGCTCCCAACGGCGAGGCGCAAAGACGCCTGCTCGAAGAGGCCTACCGCCGCGCGGGCGTCTCTCCCGGCGCGGTGCAGTTCATCGAGGCGCATGGCACCGGGACGAAACTCGGCGATCCGATCGAGGTGGGTGCTCTGGCATCCGTGCTCGCCCGCGGGCGCAACGCCGGCCAGCCCTGCGTGCTCGGTTCGCTCAAAACCAACATCGGCCATTCGGAGGCAGCCGCCGGCATCGGCGGCGTCATCAAAACCGCGCTGTCCCTCCAACGCCGCCTGTTGCCGGGAACACTGCACTTTGAAGCGCCGAACCCGCTGATCGCCTTCGAGGCGCTTCCCTTCGAAGTACGAACCCAACCGGGACCCTGGCCGAGCGCCGAAGCGCCGCTCCTCGCGGGCGTAAGCGGCTTTGGTTTTGGAGGCACGAACGCCCACATCGTCCTCGAAGAGGGGACAGCCGCGCCCGAGCCACGCGAGAACCCGTCCGCCACACCGCACGAAGCTCTGCAAGACGCGCCACGCGTCACACAGTCAGCCGCACGGCACCAAACTCCGTCCGCCGCCCCGCACGCAACTCCCGCCACCGCTACGCCCTACATACTCCCCCTTTCGGCGCGCGACCAAGACGCCCTCCGTTCGCTCGCCTCGGCCTATTGCGAGACCCTCGAAACGGCTGCCGCCGATCCGGCCGCCATCTGCTACACGGCTTCGGTGCGGCGCACACACATGGATTGCCGCACGGCCGTCACCGGCGCATCGTCCGCGGAACTGGCGGTCAAACTGCGCGAGCGGGTCGCCTCGCCTGCCGTGCCCGCCCCCTCCGGCAAACTCGCGTTCGTCTTCTCCGGACAAGGAACGCACTGGGCCGGCATGGGCCGCGCGCTGGCCGCACGCGAACCCGTGTTCGCCGCGCGCATGCAAGCCTGCGACGGCCTATTCCGGGGCCATACCGGCTGGTCGTTGATCGAGGAAATTGAGCTCCCTGAATCCGTCTCGCGGCGCGCGATCACAGCCGTTGCCCAACCCTGCATCCTCGCCATCCAGGCCGCGTTGTGGGAGCTGTGGCGGAGTTGGGGTGCCGCGCCCGATCTCATCATCGGCCATAGCCTCGGCGAAGCCGCCGCTGCCCTTGCCTCCGGCGCGCTCACGCTCGACGAGGCCGTGCAGGTCGTCTATCACCGCAGCCGTTTGATGGCGCGCGTGGAAGGACTCGGTTCGACCGCCGTCATCGGCCTGGGCAACGTGGGCTCGCAGCATGTCCGAACCGTGTCTTCGCTGGAGCGTGTCACCCTGGCCGGCATCTGCGACATCGTCCAGGGCCGCCTGGACGGGGCTGGCGCGCACACGACCGCCCCACGCTACCGCGACTACCTGGCAATGCTCGACAGGGAAAAACCCGACGCCGTGCTGATGTTCGGCCTTGCAGGCAGCACGCCGCTCAT
>CAYUZM010000112.1:0-1928 GCA_964449665.1 uncultured Solibacteraceae bacterium | reverse complement strand
AATAAGGGGGCGGAAAAGCGAACTGGGGATGGCGGGATCGAACAGTCCCGCCGCGAGCGTGCTCTCGGGCGCAGCCGCTTCGGTCGAAGACCTCGTCGCCCGCCTCTCCGCGCGCGGCATCTTCTGCCGCATGTTGGAGGGCGTGCGTGTCGCGTTTCATTCCCCGCACATGGACGCATTGCTCCCCGAACTGACGGCATCGCTTGCCGGGCTGCGCCCCAAGACTACGCGCATCCCGCTCTGGTCCACCGTGACCGCCGCGCCGCAGCCGGGCGAGCGCTTCGATGCCGCCTACTGGGCGCGCAACCTGCGTGAGCCGTTTCTCTTCGCCCTTGCCACGGAATGCATGCTCGCCGAGGGCGTGTCGCTGTGCGTCGAAGCCGCGCCCCACACCGTGCTCGGTCCGGCAATGTTGCAGACCGCACGGCACTCCAACGCTGCGCCATTGCAGGTGCTCGCCTCCATGCGAAAGGGCGAAGACGAGGCCGCCACTCTCACCGCCGCGCTGGCCACGCTCTATGAATCGGGAAGGGAAGTGCGATGGCGCGCGCTCTATCCCAGGGGCGGCCGCGTTATATCGCTTCCCCACTATCCCTGGCAGCGCAAACGCTACTGGCTCGATCAGATTCCCGGCTCCGCTTCCACGCCCCACGCCACACTTCCCGTGCCGCGCCGCGCGGACGAGCACCCGCTGCTCGGGCGTTCCTGGCAACCCGCGTCAGGTGACGCGGCCGGCACGCGCTATTGGGAATCGGAACTCTCCGCGCATGCGCCCGCGTTCCTCGCCGACCATCGCATCAACGGCCAAACCGTGCTCCCGGCGGCGGCGATTCTCGAAATGGCGCTCAGCGCCGCAACGCAATCGGGCATCGACCGCGCCGTGGTCGGTGACCTGGCGCTCGAACGTGCCCTGAATCTCCCCGAAGACGGCCACCTCCAGGCGCAGTTTGCACTCAGCGAACGGAAATTCACCCTCCATTCCCGCCACCAGGGAGAGCCGTGGCGGCAGTACGCCTCCGGTTCGCTGTACAGTGGCGCCGTACTCGATTCCCAGCCCGAGCACCTAGCCTCTTGGACCGCCATCCGGGACCGCGTCTGCGAGCCCGTCCCCGTCGAGCGTCACTATGCGGACCTGCGCGAATCAGGGTTGGACTACGGCGAGCGCTTCCGTCTCATCGAGCAGTTGTTCCGCGCGCCGGGCGAGGCGTGTAGCCAAATCCGCTTGCCCGGCGGCACGGATTTCGTCCTCCATCCGGCCGCCCTCGATGCCGCCCTGCACACCGTCGCCGCCGCACTGGGCGCGCGAGGCAATTATCTGCCCCATCGAATCGAGCGCCTCCAACTGGCCGGCACCCCAACGGGCTCGCATTTCTGGTGCTACGCCGCCCTCACGGGTTCGCCCGGAGACGCTCAACTCACCGCCACGCTGAGCTTGTTCGACGAAACCGGCAGCAGATTCGGCGCAATCGGAGGTTTTACCCTCCGCCGTTTCCAACCGCTGAAACCAATCGCGCTCGCCGGTGCGCTCCTCGAAACCTTCTGGGAACGAAGGCCATTGCCCGCGCCCACCGAGGCCGCGTTCACCCAGCACTCGCCCACCCGGCCCGCGCCCGTCCACGCTTCGCCCACACAGCCGTCACCCGGCCACGCCGCGCCGGCCCGTCACGCAACCAGCCAGCCCGCGCCCGGTCACGCCGTGCTCGCACAGACCACCCCAAGGCGCCAGTTCCTCGACGCATCAAGCCCGATTCCCGCACACTTCCCACACGAGCATGTCGTCTTCCGCGCCCCGCGCGGTCCCTGCGCCCGCCCCCAAGCACTTGCGCTCGCCGCCGACATCGCGCGCCCCCCCCCCCCCCCCCGGCGCTGGGTCCTTGGCCGACGCGGCAAGCTCGACCACGCCAACCCTCCTGCCCCCCCCCCCCCGC
>CAYUZM010000111.1:5101-10978 GCA_964449665.1 uncultured Solibacteraceae bacterium | reverse complement strand
GTGGCGCCGGCGGTCATCGGCTACCAAGTCGGCGCCAACAACGGGTCGGCGAGCCCCAACGCCGCGTTCCAGCCGAGCTCGTTCCTCCCGAGCGCACCGTTGCCGACGGACAGCGGCGTGGCGGGCGGTTCGACCGATGGGAACTCGAACCAGGGCACGGTCGACGTGGCGTCGATCGCCGATGAGCTCGATGACTCGGTCGTGAACCTGGTCACCACGCTCTCGTCGGGCGGGCAAGCGGCCGGCAAATGACGCCGCCGGCCGGGCCCGCCACCACACCCGCATGCACCTCGGGCCGCGCCGCGCCTTCGTCGGCCAGGTCGGCCACCTCGCGCTGGATGTACTTCGGCTCATAGAGGCGGCTGATGAAGCTGATGGGGCGGCCGGAAACGAGGGCGAGACGGATATTGGTCCAATCCTCCTCGGTCGTGTTGTCGACGATGGCCCAGCCTTCGAGCGTCGGATCGCCCGTGGCCGGGAAGACGAGACGGTAACTCGATTTCCACACCGGCATGGGCGACATGTAGCTGGCGAGGATGTTGCGGCGGCCGGCGTCGGTCGAATCGATGTAGACGCTGCGGCGCTCGCGGGAGCGGCTTTGGAGCAGCGTCGCGAGGTAGTCCTTGAACTGAAGCTGCAGCTTGGCGTCGAGGAAGCGGACCGAGGACGCGGCGGTGAGGTCGAGCGTGCGGATGTCGCCGTCGTTGGTGAGCACGGTCACCACCTCGCGCTCGCCAGTGTCCTTCGTGACGGTCTGGCGCGCCGAAACGATGGTGCCCACGACGGTCTGCGCACCGAAGCGCATCTCGAGCTGGCTGCCGCGCAGATGATCGAGCAGCGAACTGAGCGGCAGGCGCTCACCGGTGGGAAACGGCAGCTCGCCGAGCTTGTCCTGGATCGGGATTGAGGAGTCGTAGCGAAGGCCGGAGATGGATCCCCCGCCCTGCACATTGACGGTGAGCGACTTGAGAACGTCGTTCATCTCTTCGGATTTGAAATCGAGGCGGGCCGATTCGCCGGGGCCGAGTTCGCCCTGCCGTTCGAAGAAACCGACGCCGTGTTTGAACAGGACGACGCGTTTGACGTTGAGGTCCGCGGCGGCGAGGGCGGCGGCTCCGAGAATCAGACCGAGGAAAATGCGCATAGTGTCTCCTGCCGGGGGAATGACGCATGACGCGGATTCCTTTCGGGAAAACGCGCGGGGACGCCGTGAGGCGTCATTCACCCATGACCTTTATGATGACGCGTTTGGGGCGCTCGCCGTCGAATTCCGCGTAGTAGACCTGCTGCCAGGGACCAAAGTCGAGCTTCCCGGCGGTCACCGGGACGATGACCTGGTGGTGGACGAGGAGGGCTTTGAGGTGGGAGTCGCCGTTGGTTTCGCCGGTGCGGTGGTGCTGGTAGTCGCGGCGGAAGGGGGCGAGATTTTCCAGCCACTGGTCGATGTCGGCGAGCAGGCCGTCTTCGGCGTCGTTTACCCAGACGCCGGCGGTGATGTGCATGGCCGAGACGAGGATCATGCCCTCCCGGATGGACGATTTCCGGAGGGCCGATTCGACGTCCGGGGTGATGTTGACGTACTGGCGGTGGGCGGGGGTGCGAAATGTAAGGTATTCGGTGTGGAAACGCATGGCAACCTCATGCTAGCGCGGCGGATCGCCGCCGGCAAAAAATGCCGTTTCCGGCTCATGTTTCGCCGCCCGTTTGCCGATTGTTGCTTGACAGGTCTACCTCCAGGCGTCAGACTTTGAAAAGCACGTGCGGGGGCCGGAGCCGCACTTTTTGTTGACGGAGAACGATTTGAGACATCACCAAGCGCGGATTTGTGTCCTTGCCCTGGCGGCGGCGCTGCCGCTTTTCGGGCAGTATGGCGGCTTTGGCGGCCCCTCGATTTTGAGCCGTAGCAATGGTCCATCGGGCCGCACGGGCAGCAATCCAGTCGCTTTCAGGCCCTTTGCCGGCGTCAGCGGGAACTATTCAACCAATATGAACCGTCAGGACAACAGTTCCGGCACGGCCACGTTGGGATACCGCGATACGCTGGGCGTCACCGGCATGGTGGGTTTGCAGGGCTACAAGACCAATGAACGTTCTTCGACTTCCGTTGACCTTTCGCTTTCCTACTTCTGGACCAAGGTGAGCGCCGTATCGCGCGGGCTTGCCGAATCGGTGAACATCACCCATTCGCGGCAGCTTTCGCGCCGGGTTTCCTGGTATCTGGGGGCGAGCGTGCAGTCCAACAACCGCAGCATCGGCTTCGCGAACTCCCGCTATTCGCCCGAACCGCTTCCCGAATTGACGCCGCAGAGCGACGAGATTTTCGATTCCCGCATCACTCGCGGGAATTTCGGCACCGGCGTTACATTCCAGAAGAACGCGCGCCTCTCGTTTTCCGCGCAGGTGGGCGCCTTCGGCGCCGAGCGCAGCCAAAAGACACTTGCCGATTCGCGCGGCTTCATGGGCCAGGCAAGCATGCAATACTCCATCAGCCGGCGCCAATACGTGGGCGCTTCGTTTGCCTATGGCACCTTCTATTTTCCCGGCACCTACGGCGAAACGCGATACTACTCGCCGCAAGCCTTCTATGGCGTAAACCTGAACCGGGAATGGAATTTGAACTTCGCGGCGGGCATCTTCCAGGCGCATACGGACCGGCTGATCCGGGTCCAGTTGGATCCCTTCATCGCCCAGCTCACCGGCCAGAGCAGCGTGCTGGAAATCTATTCCGGCGACAACCGCGGCTTCTCGGGTGAGATTTCCTTGAACGGCAACTACCGCCGGTGGGGCATCAGCCTAGCGGGCCGGCGCGGCCTGATGCCGGGAAATGGAATCTACCTCACCAGCCAGATGACGCAGGTGAACCTGAACGTCAGCCACACGCTGGGGCGCTCGGCTTCGTTCGCCGTCTATGCGCGCGGCGCCGAAATGAAGGCCCTCACGCAGTCGATCCGGAACGGGCGCTACTACTCTGGCGGAACATCGTTCACCTATCGCTTGACCGACTACCTCTCGTTCGCATCCAGCGTCGGCTACTTCAGAACGCAGGCGGCCGGACAGCTTATTGAATACAACCGCCTGGGCGCGATGGCGGGCATTTACCTTGCTCCTGGCGAATTACCTTTGCAAATTTTCTAGTCGTCGCGCGCCAAACGGAGTCTCGCATGACGCCCGCGCCGGCACCTGCCCACAACGCCTCTCCAAGCCGGATTCTACTGGTGGAAGATGAGGAATCACTCCGCTCGCTGCTGGCGCGTTTTCTCAGCCGTGCCGGATATGAAGTGTTGGCGGCCGGAGCGGGCGAGGAAGCCTTGCGCATCTTCACCGCGGAGCCGGACCGTTTCGCGGCGGCGATTGTCGACCTGACCCTGCCCGACATGAGCGGCGAGGCGCTGCTTACGCGGCTCCGCGAATCCCGCCCCGATCTGCCAGTGGTGGTTTCAAGCGGCACGGCGCGCACGACGGCTGAGTTCGCCCACGGCGCGGCGCCCGTCCGTTTCCTGCAAAAGCCCTTTCTGCCCGTGCGCCTGGCCGAGGCGCTCGCGGAGATGCTGCCCGCTCAATCGTCGCCGGAGTCGAGCGCCTCCTGAAGCCGCTCGGCGAGGTTCTCGCCCGATTCCGACCAAAGCGTCCGTTTTTCCACGGGCAGAATCCGCTGCATATCCTCCGCAAGATGGAGCACGCTCTTCACGTTCGAACGCAGCGCGCGAAGATTCGGCGGAATGTGGGGCGACGGCAGGAAGAGGAAATCGAGGCCGAGGTCGAATTGCACCTGCTCGCCCCAGGCGCTTTCAAACAAGGGTCCAAAGATGGCGATGGAGACCGCGCAGGGTTTCAGCGTCCATTCCTCATCGTAGTGCCATAGATCCCAGCAGCAATCCAACTGGTAGCTGCAGTCGTTGTGGAAGTGCTCGCGGGCAACGGAGAGGATGGAGGCCACCTGGGCGGCGTCTTCGAACTCCTCTTCGAGCACGGGCGGTTCACTATAGTCGAGCGCGAAAATGCGCAGCATTCCCGCCGGCGCGAGGCGGGAATAGGGAAAGCGCCGCAGAACGCGCTCAAACAGCGAAAGCATGTTGTGCTCGGTGAAGCCGCGCAGCCAGAACGAAAGCCGGACCGAATCAGCCATAGATCGATTTCAGCGCCTCCAATGTCATGTAGAGTCCGAGAAGAGTGACGACGGCGGCGCTCACGATCGGGAGCCGTTGCGTCCAGGCGCCCGCGGGCTGGATGGCGGTAAATCGACCTCCGGCCAACACCATCGCCCCGCCAATGGCGATCAACACAGCGGCAAGCCCAAGGCTGAACGCGACCAGCAAGAGGAGCCCGAAGCCCAGCCGTCCAAGCGAAACCGAGAGCATCAACACGACCAGCGCTTCCGGGCACGGAACAAGGCCGCCCGAGACGCCGAGCGAAAACAAGCTGCCGTGTCCATGCGAATGCCCGTGCGAGTGCCCGTGGGCGTGTCCGTGCGCGGGCGCGTGCGGGTGGCCGTGATCGTGGTCGTGATCATGCGAGTGCCCGCCGGGGGCGCCCCGCAGGCGCTGGAACAGCAGCCAGCCGCCAATGCCCATCACCATCGCGCCACTGAGAAACGATAGCCATGGAAAAATACGCTCGACGGCGATGCGCGTGGAGGCGTAAAGCGTAACCAGCCCCAGCGCAAAGACGCTCACGGTATGCGTCGCAGTGACCACGCCGCCGAGGTAAACAGCGTCGAACAACCGGCCCCGGCTGCCGATCAAATAGGCGGCAACGATCGTCTTGCCGTGGCCGGGCGTGAAGGCGTGCACGGCTCCGAAAAAGAAGGCTAGCGCCAACGCCGTGGCGAGAAAAACGGGGTCCGACTCGCGCCCGCGCAGCAATTCCGCCAGTTGATTGGTCTCATTCAAACGTTCGGCCCCTGTTTGGCGATTGTACCCTGGAAGGGTGCTGAAAGACCTTGTGCAGATCCGGCGTCTGGGCGAACAGAAGCGCGACGAGAATGAGCGGTTGCGCCGCCACCTGAAGCGCCACGTCTTTGTCGAACGGCGGTTGCGGGCCATCGCCGAAGACATTGAAGACGACATGGACTGCACCGAATGCGCCAATTGCTGCCGTTCGGCGACCGTGCGCCTGAAGGACCGCGACCTGCCCAAATTGGCGAAAGCGCTGCGGCTGAGCGAGCAGAAATTCCTGAATCAGTACGCCGAGATGACCGAAGACGAAGGCTGGATTCTCAAGCGTAATGCCGACGGCAGTTGCCCGTTTCTGTCCGGCAATCTGTGCACCGTGTACGAGGTTCGCCCGTCTACCTGCGAGGACTTCCCGCACCTGGTCCGCGGCCCCGGGTCGCTCGTGGCCCGGATGTGGGAGATGGCCGATCGCGCCTGCTACTGTCCCATCGTTTACAACACGCTGGAGGCATGGAAGGTGGAGACGAAGTTTTTCGAGAAGTCGAGCGCGAAGTAGCGCCCTGGCGGCGCACTACTTCAATTTTTCGGTTACCGGCACGTCGCTGGCAAGCCGGAAACTGAGACGGGTCTCGGCGGGCAGATCGGCATCCTTGCCGCGTGTGGCGAGCACGCCGCCCGTTCCCGCGCCGGCCCCGACGCCCGCGCCGATGGCCGCGCCTTTTCCGCCGCCCGCGATGGCGCCGATGGCCGCGCCGATGCCGGCCGCCGCGCCCACTTTCACGGCGTCGCTCTTGGTGGAACTCTCCGCTTCCTTGCGGAACGTATCGGTCTGAATGGCCACGTCCTGGCCGTCGGAGCTGCGAAACCGCTTCAGTTCAAGGCCTAGCACCGCGCGGCCCTTCACGCGGCCCGAGCCCACCGACTCGACAATGGCTCCATCGACGCGAGCGCCAAGGTCGACGCCGCCCTGCTGCCGGCCGCGCCG
>CAYUZM010000111.1:0-5091 GCA_964449665.1 uncultured Solibacteraceae bacterium | reverse complement strand
GGGCGGTTGGAAGGTGGCTGGGAAGGTATCGCCGTTGGTGTGGCCGCTGCTGGTGATGGGCTCGGCAAGGCGCACGTTGAACACTGTGCCCGCCGGAATCGTAATCGTCTTCGGCACGCGGGCCTTCGGAGGATCGGGCTTGAAAACGGGCGGAGGCGTGGGCTCATGCACGGGAGCCGGAGCCGGTGGCGGCGGATCATTCTTCACCGTCTCGACGGGCGCGGGAGCGGGCGCGGATGGCGCGGGCTTCGACTCAGTAACCGGCGGCGGCATCGGAGATGACTTCGTGGACTTCACCGCAGGCTTGGCAGCCGGTTTCGAACTGGCAACCGGCGGAGGCGCGGCGGGCTCCGGCGCGGGCGCGGGCGGCGTCACGGGTACACCCGGCACCACGGGTTGCGCCACGGTCGGCTCGGGCAACGGGTTCGAAGCAATCTGAGTGGCCGGAGGCGGCGCCGGATCGCGCTTCACGAGGACAGCGATGCCCAGTGCCGCGACCAGGCCGAGCAGGAAGGCGATAACGACTTTTATATTCATGGCAGCGTCCTCTGATTATCTAACGCGGAATGGATGGGAAAGGTTTCGGTCCGCCTTCGCCTGGGGACAATTCCCGGTAAAATAGAGAGTAGGTGTCTCAGTCCGAACTCTTTCCCCGGCAATATCATGCGGGCGGTGTGCTCATCCGTCCGGCGACTGTGCTCGCCCCCATGGCCGGCGTAACGGACACCGTGTTCCGGCAATTCATCCGCAATCAGGGCGGATGCGGCCTGCTGATGACCGAGTTCACCAGTTCGCACGGCATCACGGCTTCGGCGCGCTCAAGCAACAAAGCGAAGCTGATGCGCTACCTTTACTTCGACGCCGGCGAACGGCCCATCTCCGCACAGTTGTTTGGCGCCGATCCGAAGGTGATGGCCGACGCCGCGCGCGTATGCGAGGACCTCGGGTTTGACTCCGTCGATATCAACTTCGGCTGCCCCGTAAAGAAGGTTGTGCGCTGCAACGGCGGCTCAGGATGTCTGCGCGACCTGCCGTTGATGGGCGGTTTGATGACCGCGGTGCGCGAGGCGATCAAGATTCCGCTCACCATCAAATTCCGCGCCGGATGGAACGACCGTGAACTGGTGCACGTGGACGTTGCCCGCATGGCCGAAGACCTCGGCGTGGCGGCCGTGGCGCTGCATCCGCGCACGCGCGAGCAGGGCTATAGCGGACATGCCGATTGGACGCGCATCGCCGAAGTGAAAGCCGCGGTGAAGATTCCGGTGATCGGCAACGGCGACGTGCTGACGCCGCACGACGCCGTGCGGATGGTGCAGGAGACCGGCTGCGACGCGGTGATGATCGGGCGCGCGGCATCGTCGAATCCATGGATCTTTCGCCAGATTGCCGAGTACATCGAAACGGGCCGCTACTTTGAACCCACCGAGCAGGACCGCTACGATATGATGCGGACCTACTACGCGATGCTCGCCGAACGCGGCGAAAGCGACGCGGTTGGAAAAATGAAACAGTTTGCCAGTTACTTCACGCACGGCGTGCGCAACGGTGCGGGCCTCCGCGCGGACGTCTACCGTTCCCACGATGTGGCCGAAATCCGCTCGCTCGTCGACCGTTTCTTCGAACGGGAACTGACGGGTGCGGCCGCCTGATGAAATCCGTACAGTTGATCACCGACGGTTCCTGCCTGGGGAACCCTGGACCGGGCGGCTGGGCCTACATTCTGCGCTACGGTGAGCACCAGCGCGAGTGCTCAGGCGGCGAAGCGCAGACGACCAACAACCGCATGGAACTAATGGCGGCCATCGAAGGCCTGAACGCGATCAAAGAGCCGTGCCAGGTCACCATCGTCACCGACTCGCAGTATGTCAAGAACGGCATCCAATCGTGGATGAAGGGCTGGAAGAAGAACGGCTGGAAGACGGCATCGAAGAAGCCCGTGCAGAACCAGGACTTGTGGCAGGAGTTGGACGAGGCCGTGGCGCGGCACACAACAGCCTGGGAATGGACCAAGGGCCACGCCTCGCACGACGACAACAACCGCTGCGATGAGTTGGCGCGCGCCGCGGCGGAGCGCATGGCCGGGCGATGACCCGCTCTTACGCCATCTTTGGCGGCACGTTCGACCCGATTCACCGGGGCCACATCGAGGTGGCCACGGCGGCTGCCAACCGGTTTGCGTTGGACGAGGTGCTGCTGATTCCCGCCGGCAATCCCCCGCACAAGGAAGGCCGCACGCGGACCGCGTTCCAGCACCGCCTGCGCATGGCCGAGCTGGCCTGCGCGGCGGACCCGCGTTTGCGCGTATCGGCGATGGAAGAGGGCTCGGCGCGCAGCTATTCGATTCTCACCATCGAGCGGCTGAAGCGGGAACGCCCCGGCGAACGGATGTACTTCCTGATCGGCGCCGATGCGTTCTCCGAGATCGAGACGTGGTTCCGCTGGCGCGACGTGTTGACCGAAGTCGACTTCCTGGTGGTGTCACGCCCCGGCTCGCAGTACGACATTCCCGAGGGCGCGCGCGTCTTCCCGCTGGACGGCCTGGAGATTCCGATTAGTTCATCGGAAATTCGAGAACAACTCCGCGCGGGCGAGCGGCCGGAGACGCTGAACCCGCCCGTGCTTGCCTACATCCGCGAACACGGGCTGTATCAGTAGCCGTTCTCGCGCAGCTTCTCAACCGTAAGCCCGCCGGGCATTTCGATGCGCTGCAGGAGCTTCTCCACATGCTTGGCGAGCACGTCGCACTCCAGGTTCACGCGGTCGCCGGGGCGCTTCGTCTTCAGATTCGTCGCTTCGTAGGTGTGGGGAATGATCGTCACGCTCATCAGCCCCGCCTCCAGCGCGGCGATGGTGAGGCTGATGCCGTCAATCGCGATCGAGCCTTTGAATACGAGGTAGCGGTCCAGTTCGTCCGGCACGCGGATCTGCAGCCACCAGTTGCCGTTGCCAAGCGTGGCCAGGCTGTGCAGTTCGCCGGTGCCATCCACGTGGCCCTGTACGATGTGTCCGTTCAATCGCGATTGCGGCGAAAGCGGCCGTTCGAGGTTCACCAGGCTGCCCGCGCGCAGATCGCCGATGTTGGTGCGGCGCATCGTTTCGGGGGCAAGGTCGGCGGCGAAGGAACCGGGCTTCAGGTCAAGCGCCGTGAGGCAGCATCCATTCACGGCGATACTCGAACCCGTGAAGGCGTCCGCCAATACGGTTGCGCAGGCCACGCGCAGGCGCGCGCCGTCACCGCGGCTCTCCAGCGATTCGACGCGTCCCGTCTCTTCAATGATGCCGGTGAACATTACTTGTCTAAATACGCTTCGACGGCGAACTCGTCGCGCGTGATCTGATGCAGCGTCACGTCGCGAAAGACGATGGCATCGGCGCGGCTCAGCCGTCCCACGCCGCCCGCCACGGGCAGCGACATCATGCCGCCGAGAATCTTCGGCGCGTAGTAGAAGAAAATCTTGTCGACCACGCCCGATTCGAGCATTGCCCAATTCACCTTGCTCCCGGCTTCCACCATCAGCGACAGGCAGCGGCGGCGGCCCAACTCCTCCACGAGCAATCGGGGACTGACGCGGCCGCCCGTTCCGTCGCAGACGAGCACTTCGATTCCCTTCTGCTCGAGCGCCCGGCGGCGTTCGGCCGAAGCGGCGGAAGTAGTGGCGACGAGCAGATCGCCGCGCGCGCTTTCCACCATCTGCGAGTGCATTGGAATCCGCAACTGCGAGTCCATTACGATGCGCAGGAAAGGACGGCTGCGTTGCAAACCCGTTCGGTCCGTGAGCAGACAGTCGTCGGCGAGCAGCGTTCCAATGCCGGTCAGAATCGCGTCGTGGGCGTGGCGAACATCCTGTACATGGCGCCGCGCCAACTCCGAAGTGATCCAGCCCTGATTGTCTTCCGGCGCGGCAATCTTGCCGTCGAGGGTGAGCGCGGCTTTCAATGTCACCAGAGGCAGCGACTTCCGCATGTAATGCGCGAAGGGTTCGTTCAGCCGCATCGCCTCATCGCGAAACGCCGCGGCAAGTTCCACCTCCACGCCCGCCTCGCGCAGTTTGGCGAACCCCTTGCCCGAAACAAGCGGGTTCGGATCTTCCATTGCGGCAACCACCTTCGCCACGCCCGCCGCAATTACCGTGTCCACGCATGGCGGCGTGCGGCCCTGATGCGAACAAGGTTCCAGGTTGAGATAGAGCGCCGCCCCGCGCGCACGCGCGCCCGCCTGTTCGATCGCCAGCACCTCGGCATGCTTCACGCCCGTCCACGTGTGAACGCCTTCGCCCAGAATCTGTCCGTCATTTACGACAACGGCGCCCACCATCGGATTCGGACTTGTTTGTCCGATTCCGAGCCGCGCCAGCTCGAGCGCGCGGCGCATCATCGTTTGCGTCAGGTCTTCGGACAAAGCCACGGCTCCCATCATGCGAGCAAAGTCCCCACAAACTGTTCGGCATCGAACGGCAAGAGATCGGCCGCCTGTTCGCCCACGCCGATATAGCGGATGGGCAGCATCAACTCGCGGGCGATGGCGACCACCACGCCGCCCTTCGCCGTTCCGTCCAGCTTGGTCAGCACGATTCCGCTGACTCCGCTCGATTCGGTGAACTTGCGCGCCTGCTCCAGTCCGTTCTGGCCCGTGGTGGCATCCATCACCAGCCACACTTCGTGCGGCGAATCGGGGATCACTTTTTTCGCCGTCCGCCGCATCTTCTCCAGCTCGAGCATCAAATTTTCCTTGGTGTGCAGACGCCCGGCGGTATCGACAATCACGTAGTCCACGGCCCGCGCCTTGGCGGCCTGCAGAGCATCGAACATCACGGAGCTCGGATCGGCTCCCGCTTTCTGGCGGATCACCTCGGTCTTCGTGCGCTGGCCCCACACTTCCAGTTGCTCGATGGCCGCGGCACGGAACGTATCGGCCGCGCACAACAGCACGCTCTTGCCTTCCGAACCGAACTGCTGCGCGAGCTTGCCGATGGTCGTCGTCTTGCCCACGCCGTTCACGCCGACAATCATCAGCACCGTCGGCGGCTCCGCGGCTCGGTTCACGGGTTTCTCGGCGGCCTGCAAAACCTCCAACAGGTGCTCGCGGAT
>CAYUZM010000110.1:9329-11018 GCA_964449665.1 uncultured Solibacteraceae bacterium | reverse complement strand
CGCCGCTTCCCGACCCGAGCACAGCACCGGTCGTGGGCATCGGCGCCCTCATCACCTGGTGGAAGGGCCACGACGTCCTTCTCGACGCCATCGCCCTGCTGCCGAGCGACGTCAGGCTTGAGGTCATGGGTGGACACTTCCCAGCAGACGCCGAGTTCGTGGGCCGGCTCAAGGCCCGGGCCGCCCAGCCCGACCTGGCCGGCCGGGTGGCCTTCACCGGACACGTGGCCGAGCCCCTGGCAAGGCTGCGCACCTGGTCGAAGCCGAGGAGCACCAGCCCCTGCTGCAGGCTCGACACCTGCGTGCGCGCGCCATACATGGCCGAGTTGGCCCGGCGCAGAAGCTCCGCGCTCAGGGCCGCGTCCGAGCGCAACAGCTCGATCAATTTCTTTACCTGTACTTCTTCGTCGCTCAGCAACTGCAACAACTTCACCGCAATCGAGGGGAACGGCGGCAGTTCGCGAAGCGCCCAATGCTGGGTTGGCTCCGGCGTCGTTCCTTGCACGGGCATGGCCGCCACGGGTTTGTCCGGAGTTTGCGTCGGCATGTATTACCCTCCTGTTGGCACCTTATCGGTACGGCGGGCTAGAGTGTGAGGCACAATGAGCGCCCGAGGACGGCTAAGATGAAACTCCGTGGACGCCTACGAACTGCTTGCCTCTTCTTCGCTGGTGCTGGCCTCGGCCTCGCCCAGACGGCGCGACCTGCTGGCCGCCGCCCGAATTCCGTGCCAGGTGCGGCCGGCCAACGTGCCCGAGGTGAGGCAGCAAGGCGAAATGCCCGGGGCCTACGTGCGGCGGCTGGCCCACGACAAAGCCCATGCGGTGGAGGCGGCGGAGAACGAGATCATCCTGGCCGCCGATACAACCGTGGTGGTGGACGATCATGTTCTGGAGAAACCGGCCGATGCAGCCGACGCGGCGCGCATGCTGGCGCTGCTGTCGGGGCGCCGGCACGAAGTGCTGACCGCCATTTGTCTGCGTGCGGTGGGGGAGAAGCGCACGGGCGCTCGCACGCGCACCGCCGTCGAAACCACCGGGGTATTCGTCGCGGCGCTGTCGCCGGAGGATATCGCGCACTACGTTCAATCGGGCGAACCGATGGACAAAGCGGGCGCTTACGGGATACAGGGGATGTTTTCGCGCTGGGTGGAGCGCATCGAGGGGTGCTATTTCAACGTGGTGGGGCTGCCGGTATCGCTGCTTTGGCGCGAATTGGACGCGCTTGGCCGGACCCGGTAGCCCCATCGCAAACAAGGACGCTTACTGTCCGGTGGGAACAAAACAATAGAACAGGCCCGCGCCGCCGGTGGCAACCAGGTTCTCCTGGCTGCAACCGCGCGAGGGGTGGGTCGAGTTCCATGAAATGCCGCCGCCGTTGCGGTCGTGGTGGCCCAATTGCGCAACGCCTTCGCCGCCGCTGGTCCAGTTCTTGCAGGTGTGGTCGGCGCCGTCGGTGTAGGCGCGGCCGTCGGGCTGGGTACCGGTGAGGATGTCGTGCTTGTTCGGCGAGTCGCCGACGCCGTTCACCAGTTCGCCCTTTTCGTTGCGGGCGTTGTTCTTGGTGACGAGGTTGCCGAGGCGCGCCAGTTCGATTGTGTCGCCATGGAGATGGGCCTGGTCGCGCGCAACGAGGGCGCCCGTGGCGCCGTGCCAGGATCCTGGCGTTCCGCTACATGCCATCACCATC